>DAORUD010000007.1:0-39432 GCA_035433005.1 Arenimonas sp.
GCGGCCTGCTGGCGGTACGGGTCGTTGCGGTAGCGGCCGTTGCGCTCGATGTTGTTGCCGATGGTGCCGCCCAGCACCGCACCGATCACCGTGGCGGCCTTGCGGCCGTCGCCGTCGCCGACGCTGTTGCCCAGCACGCCGCCGGCGATCGCGCCGATCAGCGCACCGCCACCGGTGGTCTGGCCGCGCGGCGCATATCGCGGGTCACGGTAGCCGTCGGCATAGCCGCGGCCCTGGTAGGCATACGACGGCGCCGGCTCGTTCCAGCACTGCTGGCGCGCCACCGGCTGGCCGGGTTCGACGATCGGATCCACGCTGACCACGCGGGCCATGTCGTAGGCCGGGGCCTGCTGGGCGCCGTAACCGTAGCCGGCGCGCACGGACACGCGCGGGTCCGGGTAGGCCGACGGCTGGCCGTAGTAGCCGGCGCTGGCCTGGGTGGCGTAGGCGTCGTCCTGGCCGTAGTAGTCGTCATCGCCGTAGTAGCGGTCGTCGCGCGCGGCATAGCCGTCGTCGTACGCGGGGTAACGGTCGTCGTAGTAGTCCTGCGCGGCCACGGTGCCGCCGGCGAGCGCAAGCGCGAAGGCAAGGGAACGAACGGCGAAACGCTTCATGGTGGACTCCTGACGCCGGTGTGGCGTGGGGGCATCGTCGGGCTGCGGCGCCCAACTGCGGCTGAACTCAGGCGCGTGGCGCCAAACCGTTCAGCCACTCGACAGCCAGCGCGGCCGAGGCCGCCGCCTGCCGCCCCAGCAGGGGGCCCACGTGGCTGCCCGGCCGGTGCAGCAGGCTGGCGCCCAGAGTCCCCGCCAACGCGGCGGAGCGTTCGGCGGGTACGTCGGTGTCGTCGGCCGAGGCCAGCACCAGCACGGGCGCGGAAGCATCGGCGCAGGTGACGCCGGCCCGGGCCTGCCGCAGCGCGAGCCCCGACTCGTCGCGCCAGCGGCGGAACGCAAGCAGGGCCGCCAGGTCGTCGGCATCGGGCAGCGCGCGGCGGGTGCCGGCCAGGCTGGCCTCGCGGCCCCAGGGCACGATGTCGCGGGCGTCGCCGGCGCCGGGCAGGCCGTCGGGCGGCATCGGGTTCACCAGCACCAGCGCGTCGGCCTGCGCACGCTGCATCAGCGCCAGCAGGCCGCCCAGGCTGGCGCCCACCAGCGCCACGCCGCCGCCGGGCGCGGCGGCGCGCGCGGCGGCGATCCACTCGCGCACCTGCGCCGCGTAATCGGCCAGCGATGTCGCGGCCAGGCCGCGCGGGCCGGGCCGCAGGTCGGGCGCCAGCACCGCATGGCCGTGTGCCGCGAACACCCGCGCCCACACCGCCCACTCCCAGCCGCCGCCGCCCGCGCCGTGCACGAACACGGCCGTGGCCGGCGTCTCAGGCAAGCGTGGCGCTCATCGTGATCGGCACCGACAGCGCCTGCGAGATCACGCAGTTGGCCTTGGCGTTGTCGGCGATGGCGGCGAAGCCCGCCGCGTCGATGCCGGGCACCGTGGCCGTCACGACCAGATGCACGCCCACCACGTGCGGGCCGGGCGAGGACTCCATCATCACTTCGGCGCGGGTGTCGATGCGCGTGGCGATGAAGCCGGCGTTCTGCAGGATGAAGCCCAGCGCCATCGAGTAGCAGCCGGCGTGCGCCGCGGCCAGCAGCTCTTCGGGGTTGGTGCCCTTCTCTTCGCCGAAGCGGGTGTTGAACGAATAGCGGGTGCCTTCGAACAGGCCGCTCTGCGGCGTGCTCATGCGGCCCTGGCCGGTCTTGAGGTCGCCCTCCCAGTGGGCGGTGGCGTAGCGCTTGAATCCCATGGCAGTGCTCCCTGGCTTGGCCGGTATCGGCCCGGACCGCGAGTTTACGCCCGGCCCGCGGCGGCCCGGCAACGGGTCGGTTGACCCGCGCCCGCCGCGGGTGGACGCTAGGCCTCCCGGCCACCGCCGGGGTTCCGCCATGACCGACGCGCGGTCGCGCGAAAACGACCTGGCAGCGCCTCTGCGCCGCCGACCATGACGGCCTATCCGCCCATCACCCTGGGAGAGACGGCCTCATGTCGTACAGCACAGCACACATCCGCAACGTGGCCCTGGCAGGCCACCCCGGCGCCGGCAAAACCACCCTGTTCGAAGCCCTGCTGCAGGCCGGTGGCGCGATACCCGCGGCAGGCAGCCTGGAACGCGGCACCACCGTGTCCGACTTCGACCCGATGGAGAAGGCGCGCGGGCATTCGCTCAACACCGCCCTGGCCTGCGTTGACCGCGACGGCCTGCACCTGAACCTGATAGACACGCCCGGCTACGCCGATTTCCGCGGCCCCACGCTGTCGGCCTTCTCGGCCGTGGAAACCGTGGCCATCGTGGTGAACGCCGGCGCCGGCATCGAGTACGGCACGCGCCGCATGATGGAGCACGCGCGGGCGCGCAACCTGTGCCGCATCATCGTGGTCAACCGCATCGACGCCGAGCCCGGCAAGCTGGCGGCGCTGGTGGACGAACTGCGCGACGCCTTCGGCCCCGAGTGCCTGCCCGTCAACCTGCCCGCCGACGGCGGCAGGCGCGTGGTGGACTGCTTCTGGACCACCGAAGGCGACTCCGACCTCGGGCCGGTGTCGCTGGCGCACCAGCGCATCATCGACCAGGTGGTGGAAATCAACGAACAGGTGATGGAGCGCTACCTCGAGGACGGCGAACAGGGCCTTTCCGGCACCGCGCTGCACGACGCGTTCGAGCAGTGCCTGCGCGAGGGCCACCTGGTGCCGGTGTGCTTCACCTCGGCGCGCACGGGCGCGGGCGTGGCCGAACTGCTGGCGCTGGCGGAGAAGCTGCTGCCCAACCCGGCCGAGGGCAACCCGCCGCCGTTCGAGAAGAACGGCCAGCCCATCCTGGCCATGCCCGACGCGAAGGCGCACGTAATCGCGGACGTGTTCAAGATCGTCAACGATCCCTTCGTGGGCAAACTCAGCGTTTTCCGCGTGTTCCAGGGCACGGTGCGCCGGGACAGCCAGCTGTTCATCGACGACGGCCGCAAGCCCTTCAGGGTGGGGCATCTGTTCCGGCTCCAGGGCAAGGATCATGCGGAGGTGGACCGCGCGATACCCGGCGACATCGTCGCCGTGGCCAAGGTCGAGGACATCCACTTCGACGCGGTGCTGCACGACAGCCACGACGAGGACGACATCCGGCTGCGGCCGCTGGATTTCCCGCGGCCCATGTTCGGCCTGGCCATCGAGGCCGCCACCCGCGGCCAGGAACAGAAGCTGGCCACGGCCCTGCACAAGCTGGCCGAGGAAGACCCGGGCTACGCGGTGGAACACGACGGCGAGCTCAACCAGACCGTGGTGCGCGGCCTGGGCGAGCTGCACCTGCGCGTGCTGGTCGAACGCATCAAGGAGCGCTACGGCGTGGACGTGGTGACGCGGCCGCCGCGCATCGCCTACCGCGAAACCATCGGCGCGCAGGCCGAAGGCCACCACCGCCACAAGAAGCAGACCGGCGGCGCCGGCCAGTTCGGCGAAGTGTTCCTGCGGGTGGAGCCGCTGGAGCGCGGTGCCGGCTTCGAGTTCGTTGACGCCGTGAAAGGCGGCACCATCCCCGGCCAGTACCTGCCGGCCGTGGAGAAGGGCGTGCGCCAGGTGCTGCACGGCGGCGCCATCGCCGGCTACCCGATCCAGGACGTGCGCGTGACCGTGTACGACGGCAAGCACCATGCAGTGGACTCGAAGGAAGTGGCCTTCGTGGCCGCCGGCAAGCGGGCCTTCATGGATGCAATAGCGAAAGCCAGGCCGCAGGTGCTCGAACCCATCGTGGACCTGACCGTGGCCGCGCCCGAATCACACATGGGCGACATCACCGGCCAGCTGGCCGGCAAGCGCGCGCGCATCCACGGCACCGACGCCGGCCGCGACGGGGAAATCGTGGTGCGCGCCCAGGTGCCGCTGTCCGAGCTCACCGACTACGCCGCCGAACTCAAGGGCGCCACCGCCGGCCGCGGCCGCTACGACCTGGAGTTCAGCCACTACGAACCGGTGCCCGGCGGCGTGCAGGCGCGGCTGGTGGCCAGCTATCGGCCGCACGAGGCCGAGGAATAGACTGGGGCCATGAAAGCCACCACCGCCGCCGAAGCCCGCCGCCTGCAGGACATCCCCAACATCGGCCCCGCCGGGGCCGACGACCTGCGGGCGTTGGGCATCTTCGAGCCCGCGCAGCTGGCGGGGCTGGACCCGTACGCGCTCTACGACATGAGCAACGCCCTGCGCGGCCAGCGCCAGGACCCCTGCGTGTGCGACGTGTTCATCGCCGCGGTGCGCTTCATGGAAGGCGCCCCGCCGCACCCCTGGTGGCATTACACCGCCGAGCGCAAGCGCCATTTCGCCGCCGCTGGTCCCGGTTAGACTTCGGCCTGACGCGCCGCCCGGCGCCCGCGGACCGACCATGAAGAACTTCCTGCCGACCTTCCTCGCCGTGCTGATCGCCGCCGGCCTGGCGCTGTTCGTCTACGACCGGTACGTGCTGGTGCCGCGGCTGGAGGCGGCCAGCCAGGCCACCGAGGTGAACCTGGCCAACGCCCGCGAACAGGCCCGGGACATCGCCACCGAACTCGACGCCAGCGTCGAGCGCAGCGTGGCGGGCGCGAAGTCCGCGTTCGACCAGCAGGTGGCGGCCGAAGACGCCCGCCGCGCGGAAATGGAAAAGCAGGCCGAGCAGATGCGCGCCACCGCCCAGGCCGCCGAGGCGCTGGCGCGGGCCAGCGTGATGAAGACCGCGCTGGTGGAGTACTACATGAGCATGGGCCAGTGGCCCGCAAAAATCAGCGACGTCGGCATGGGCCAGCCCGGCGACTTCGCCGGCGGGCCGGTGGCGTCCATCCACCTCGAGCCCGAAGGCGTCATCACCATCGCCCTCAAGCCGGACGTGGCGCCGGGCGCGCAGCTGCGCCTGGTGCCCCGGGTCACGCCCGCCGGCATGGTGGAGTGGCGCTGCCGCGCCACCGGCTACCCCGCCGCCGAGCGCCTGCCGGCCTGCCAGCCCTGATCACTCGTAGCTGAGCTCGGCGCTGCGGCCCCAGAACACGCGGTACACGTACACCGTGTAGACCAGGATCATCGGCAGCGTCACCGCCGCGCCCACCAGCATGATCTTCAGCGAACCGGTGGCGGCCGCCGCGTCCCACAGCGTGATGCGGTCGATCACCAGGTACGGGAACAGGCTGTAGGCCAGCCCGGCGAACGCCAGCACGAACAGCAGGATCGCGCCCGCGAACGGCACCCAGTCGCGCCGGCTTTCGCCCTTGCGCAGGCGCCGGATCGCGCCCTCGGTGGCCGCGAACACCAGCGCCGTCACCACCGGGATGGGCAGCAGGAACAGCAGCTGCGGCAGCGCGAACCACTTCTCGAAGATGCGCGGGCTCACCCACGGCGTGGCGACGGACACCGCCGCGATGCCCAGCCCGGTCAGCCACAGGCTGCGGTAGGCCCAGCGCAGCGCGCGCTGGCGCAGTTCGCCCTCGGCCTTGAGCACCAGCCAGCCGGCGCCCAGCAGCGCGTAGCCCGCGCACAGCGCCAGGCCGATCGCCGCGGCAAAGCCCAGCCCCACCGCATCGCTGCGGAAGCCCAGGATGTAGCTGCCCAGCATGAAGCCCTGCGAGAACGCCGCCACCAGCGAACCAAACCAGAACGCGGCATTCCACAGCGGCTTGTGCGCCGCGCGCGCCTTGACGCGGAAATCGAAGGCCACGCCGCGCAGGATCAGGCCGATCAGCATCGCCGCCACCGGCAGGTACAGCGCCCCCAGGATCACGCCGTGCGCCATCGGGAACGCCACCAGCAGCAGGCCCACGCCCAGCACCAGCCAGGTTTCGTTGGCGTCCCAGAACGGGCCGATGGAAGCGATCATGCGGTCCTTGTCGGCGTCGTCCACGCCGCGCAGCAGGATGCCCACGCCCAGGTCGTAGCCGTCCATCACCACGTACAGCAGCATGGCCAGCGCCATCAGCGCGGTGAACACCACGGGGAGTGCGGTTTCCATCTCAGGCCTCCTGCAGGCCGGCCACGGCCGGCTTGTGGTCGGGCTTGCCGCGGTGGCGCGCCAGGTACAGCAGCACCGCCACGTACGAACCCAGCAGGAACACGTACACCAGCAGGTAGGCCGTCAGGCTGATGCCGATGACGGGCGCGGGCACGTCGGAAATGGCGTCGGCCGTGCGCAGCACCCCGGTCACCAGCCACGGCTGTCGCCCGATCTCGGTCACATACCAGCCGGCCAACGTGGCCACCCAGCCCGAGAACATCATGCCGGTGAGCGCCAGCGCCTGGCCGCGCGTGGGCTCGGCGTGCCGGCGCAGCCGCCACGCCGTTCACCACGCCACCAGCAGCATCGCCATGCCCGTGCCCACCATCACCCGGAAGGCCCAGAAAACCGGCGCCACCGGCGGGTGTTCGCCCTTGAACGAATCCAGGCCCTTGATCTCGCCGTCCAGCGAGTGCGTGAGGATCAGGCTGGCCAGCTTCGGGATGCCGATGGCGTAGTCGTTGCTGCGGGTTTCTTCATTGGGCATCGCGAAGATCAGCGCGGGCGCGCCCTTCTCGTCCTGCCAGATGCCTTCCATCGCCGCGACCTTGGCCGGCTGGTGCTCCAGCGTGTTCAGGCCGTGCAGGTCGCCCACGAAGATCTGCACCGGTATCAGCAGCGCCGCCACGGCCACGCCGGTGCGCAGTGCGGCCATCACGTCCGGGCCGCGATCGCGGCGCAGCCAGCGGTAGGCCGACAGGCCCGCCACCAGGAACGCGGCGGTGAGGCCCGACGCCAGCAGCATGTGCACCAGGCGGTACGGCAGCGACGGATTGAACACGATCGCCAGCCAGTCGGTCGGATGCGCCTGGCCGTTGATCATCTCGAAGCCCACCGGCGTCTGCATCCACGAGTTCAGCGCCAGTATCCAGAACGCCGACAGCGTGGTGCCGCCCGCCACCAGCACCGTGGCCAGGGTATGCATGCGCTCGCCCACGCGCTTGCGCCCGAACAGCATGATGCCCAGGAAGCTGGCCTCCAGGAAAAACGCCGTCAGCACTTCGTAGGCCAGCAGCGGCCCGGCGATGTTGCCCACCGTTTGCATGTAGCCCGGCCAGTTGGTGCCGAACTGGAAGCTCATGGTGATGCCGCTCACCACGCCCATCGCGAACGTCAGCGCGAACACCTTCACCCAGAAGTAGTAGGCCTGCAGCCAGTGGTCGCGGCCGGTTTTCAGGAAGCGCAGCTTGAAGAACAGCAGGATCCAGCCCAGCGCGATCGTGATGGTGGGGAACAGGATGTGGAAGCTGATGTTGGCCGCGAACTGGATGCGGGCCAGCATGGCCGGGTCGAGTTCGCTCACGACACCTGCTCCTGGTTGGCCGGGCCGACGCCGCGCATGCGGTCGGTGAACTGCAGCAGGGTGGTGGCCTTGGCGCCCAGCGACATCAGCTTCTCCAGCGTGGACGGCGAGAGCTTGCGCACTTCGGCGAACCATTCGGTCAGCTGTTCGATCAGGTCATGCATCTCGCGCATGCGGGCCTGGGCGTGGCGCTCCTCGGGCGAGTCCGGGGCCTCCAGCAGCGCGTCGCGCAGCATGGACAGCGTGGGGTCCACCTCGCGCCGCTGCCGCTCTTCGGCCAGGGTCTTGAAGATGGCCCACACGTCCTCGGGCGCGGCGTAGAAATCGCGGCGGTCGCCGGGCTGGTGGCTCAGGCGCACCAGCCGCCAGGACGACAGCTCCTTCAGGCCCATGCTCACGTTCGAGCGGCTGACGCCCAGCCGGTCGGTGATTTCGTCGGCCGTCAGCGGCTGGGCCGAGATGAACAGCAGGGCATAAATCTGCCCCACGGTGCGGTTGATGCCCCAGCGGCTGCCCATTTCCCCGAAATGCAGGACGAAGGACTGGCTGAGCGGTGGCAGATCCATGGCGATATCCGTGATTTCAGAAATTTCTGAAATATTAGATATCGCCGGGACCCCGCCGGGCAAGCTGCCGCGGCCGGCGGTTCAGGCAACCATCACGCGTCGGTCAGTTGGCGAAGCGGTAGCTCAGCTTGACCAGGATCTGTTCGTCGTCGCGCAGGGACGTGGCCTCCCCCAGCAGTTCGGCCAGCGGCCGGCTGAGGCCCTGGTCGTCCAGCCCGCCGCGCCCGTAAACCACGTAAAGGTCCGACAGCGGCGCCAGCTCGTAGCGGTAGCGCACCTGGAAGCCCAGGTTGGCCAGGCTGAAATCGGTGAACGTGGCCGCCACCGGCACCGGCCGCCCGCCCGGCCCCACCTGCCAGGCCTGGCGCAGCCGGGCATCCACGGCCAGCGCCTCGAACTTCACGCGCAGCTCCTGGCGACCGCCCCACTGCCACTGCAGGCCGGCCGACAGCTGGGCCGTGTCGGCGCGGTAGCTGCCCAGCCGGTTGCCGCCGCGCCACAGCAGCCAGTCCGGGTTGTGCTGCAGGGAAGCGCCCAGCTCCAGCAGCAGGCTGTCGCTCAGGTGCAGCGTGGGCTCGAAGCCGATCTGCGGCGACACCCCGCGCACGCCGTCCAGGCCGTCGGCGTTGGCGCTGGCGTTGATTTCCCACGACCAGGCGCCGCGCTGCGGGCGCTCGCGCTCCCAGTACGCGAACAGTTTCTCCGGCACCTCCACCACGCCGTTGCCGCGCGTGATGCGGTCGTCGTGGCCTTGCGTCCACATGCCTACGTCGAGGAACTCGTTGCCGCCGTCGCGACGTTCGCTGTAGCGGTTCACCGCCGCCGCGTGCGCGATCACCAGGCCGTGGTCGTTGCGCCGGGTGGACGCGGCCCAGCGCCAGTCGTGCGACGAATACGCCGACGAAGCGGGAAGGTCGGTGTCGCGCCGCGCCAGCTCGTAGCGCAGGTAGTTGAAGTTGTTGCGGTCGATGTAGCCGATGTCGTTGAGCTGCAGTTGGTCGCCCAGGTGCAGGAAGTACACCTGCTGGCGCCAGCCGCCGCCGAAGTCCTGGTCCAGCCGGGCCTGGAAGCCGCTGTCGCGGGTGCGCACGCCAGCCTGCACCACGTCCGACACCACCAGCTGCGTGCGCAGGCTCAGCGCCGCGGTCGGCGTCCACAGATGGTCGGTGGAATAGACGTCGGCGCGGCGGTCCAGGTACGGGCTGTCCACGCGCGTCAGCATCGCGCCCACGTCCTGTTCGCCGAAATCGCGGGTGGCGCGCAGCGCCAGGAAGTCGCGGCCCACGGCCTCGCCCTCGCTGGCGGCCAGCACGCCGTAGCGCACGTCGCCCAGCGACCCGTTGAGCTTCACTGCCGCCTGCACGTCGCCCTGGCCGCTGCGGTCGTCGGCGGGCCCGCCGATGCGCCGCGTGTACAGCAGCCGGCTGTTGCCGGTGCCGAAGGGCACGTCGAACAGCGCCTGGTTCTCGGTGAAGAACGGCCGCTTGTCGCCGAAGAAACTCTCCACCGCGCTGAAGTTCACCACCAGGTCGTCGCTTTCCACCTGGCCGAAGTCCGGATTGAGCGTGGCCGAGAGCTGGAACTGGCCGCTGGGCTTCCAGAACAGGTCGGCGCCCACGGCCAGGTCGCTGCCGCCGCGGGCGATGTCGTGGCTGGCCACCACGTAGGGCGTCACCGCCAGCAGCGCCTGGTCGTAGTGCGGCACTTCGACCTTGGTGAACTCGGACAGGAAGCGGGTGCGCTGGTAGCTGGCGTCGGGCCAGCCGAAGCGTTCGCCCGTGCTGCCCACCACGCGGTCCAGGTACAGGCCCAGCGTGCGGCGGCCGTCGCGCGCCGCCGCCATCGGCGCCACGTGCCAGGGCACCAGGATCTCGGCGTACCAGGCCTGGTCGTCCTGCGACGTCGCGCTGTGCCAGTGGCCGTCCCAGTCGTCGTTGAAGTTGCGCTCGCTGGTGATCACCTCGTCGGCGATGCCGCCGGTGATGCTCACCACGAAGTCATAGCCGGTGCGGCCGTCGCCGTCGAAATCCACCATCAGGTTCACCCGGTCCTGCTGGCCCATCTGGTCGCGGCGGGTGCGCTGGGTGGTGCGCGGCACGTCCGCGGGCTGGTGGTTGCGGAACGCCACGGCCAGGCCCTCGGGCGTGGCCAGCACCCAGGCTTCGGTGGCCAGAGTGGCGGGGCCGCCGGTCAGCGGCTGCAGCAGGCGGAAATCGGTGACGTGCCGGGCGCCGTCCCATTCACCGGGCGAAAGGCGGCCGTCCACGACCACGGCGGCGCTGGCGAACGGCGCGCCGGCCAGGCAGGCCAGGGCGGTGAGCAGTCGAAAAGGGGGCATGCGGGACCGGGCGCGGGAGTGACCCGCATCATCCCGCCCGCGGCCCTCGCGCCCGAGGGCCGTTAGTCATGGGCTCGCGCCGGGTGGCGCGGGGTGGAGGCTTACTTTTTCGCCCGGGGCTTGGGCTGCAGCATGGTGCCGGTGCAGTGCTTCGAGCCGCAGCGGCAGGCCCACAGCTTCTTGAGCCTGGCCGTATGCGCCTCGGCCAGCACGATGCCGTAGTTGTAGGTGAGCTCCTCGCCCTCGGCGATGTCGCGCATGGCCTCGATGAAAATCTTGTCCTTGCGCTTCTTCTTGCCGTGCTCGAGCCAGGCAGCCTCGCAGTTGGGCTCGCAGCTGTGGTTGATCCAGCGGGCGTCGTTGCCGTCCACGTTGGCGTCAATCACGTACTTGTCGTTGAGCGTGAAAAGGAAGGTGTGGCCGGTATCCTTGTCGTCGGCGTACACCTGGTCCACTTCGGCGTGCGTGCGCAGCAGGCCCTTGTAGCGGATCACGCGCTCGCCCTTGGCGATGGGCGCGCTGGCGAAGACGCCGTTGCCGTGGATGGCGGACTGGCGGGCTTCGATCTTCTTGGGCATGGGGCATCCGGCGCTGGGGTAAGCCGCCATTGTCACGCATCGGCGTCCGCCTTGCAGCCACCCGCAAAGGCGTAACCTGAGCATCATCCACCGGAGCAGGCCATGGACTCGATCAACAGCTGGCGCGAAGAAAAGCAATCGGCCTGGCTCTACCGCGCGCTGGCCAAGGCCGAACCCGACTCGCGCATCTCGGCACTGTTCCTGTCGCTGGCCGACGCGGCCGAATCCCAGGCCATCACCTGGGCCGACACCGCCGCCAGGGACGGCGAACGCGTGCCGGCCACCTTCGAACCCACGCCGCGCGCCCGCCTGGTGGCGGGCCTGGCCCGGCGCATCGGGCCCAAGCGCGTTCGCCCGGCGCTGGCCGCGCTCAAGGTGCGCGGCCTGTCCGCCTACACCGCCGCCCTGTCGGGCCACCTGCTGCCCACCGACCTGGCGCAGGTGGGCGTGGGCCACAAGGCCATCGGCGGCGGCAACCTGCGCGCGGCCATCTTCGGCGTCAACGACGGCCTGGTGTCCAACGCCAGCCTGATCCTGGGCGTGGTGGGCGCCAGCGCGTCCACGGGCACGGTGCTGGCCACCGGCATCGCCGGCCTGCTGGCGGGCGCGCTGTCCATGGCCGCGGGCGAATACGTGTCGGTGCGCTCGCAGCGCGAACTGTTCGAATACCAGATCGGCCTGGAGGCCGATGAACTCGAGAAGTACCCGGAGGCCGAAGCCGAGGAGCTGGCCCTGATCTACATCGCGCGCGGCATGGCGCCCGACGAGGCCCGCGCCTTCTCCCGGCAGCTGGTCACCAACCCCAAGCAGGCCCTGGACGTTCTGGCGCGCGAAGAGCTGGGCCTGAACCCCGACGACCTGGGTTCGCCCGTGGGCGCGGCGGCGTTCTCGTTCTGCGCCTTCACCGTGGGCGCGCTGGTGCCGCTGGTGCCCTTCTTCATGGGCAGCGCCTTGCCCAACGCGGCCTACCTCGGCACCGGCCTGGCCGCGGCGGGGCTGTTCGGCACCGGCAGCGCCATGAGCCTGTTCACCGGCCGCAACCCGTGGCTGGGCGGCCTGCGCATGCTGGGCATCGGTGCGGCCGCCGGGGCCACGGTGTTCGCCATCGGCGCCCTGATCGGGGTCGAGGTGGGCTGAGCCGGCCGTTCACGCGCCGCCCATGGCGGGCGGCGCGATTAATAGTACAATTTCGGTCCTGATTCAGACCCCGCCAGGCCGACGCCATGCTTCGCGTCACCAAGCTCACCGATTACGCCACCGTGGTGCTGGCTGCCCTGGCCAGCGATCCGTCGCGCGTGCACAGCACCGCCGAGCTGGCCGAACGCGCCCGGCTCGAGCCCACCACCGTGGCCAAGGTGCTCAAGCCGCTGGCGCACGCCGGGCTGGTGGACGGCTTCCGCGGCGCCTCCGGCGGCTACCGCCTGGCGCGCCCCGCCGCCCAGATTCCCCTGATCGCCATCGTCGAAGCCATCGAAGGCCCGCTGGGCATGACCGAATGCTCGGGCGAACACTCCACCTGCGAACACGAATCGCACTGCGGCGTGCAGGTGCACTGGCGCCGCATCAACGACGTCATCGCCGACGCCCTGGGCGGCGTCACGCTGGCCGACATGCTGCCGCGCGCCGCGTCCCCCAAATCCATCCCGCTGCAGCTGGCTGCGGCACGAGGCTGACATGGCCATCCAGAACCAGGAAATCCAGGAACACCTGGCCCGGCGCTACGACGCCGGCTTCGTCACCGACATCGAGTCCGACACGCTGGCCCCCGGGCTGAACGAGGACGTGGTGCGCTTCATCTCGGCCAGGAAGGAAGAGCCCGAGTGGCTGACCGAGTGGCGGCTGAAGGCCTACCGCCACTGGCTGACCATGACGCCGCCGGAATGGGCCAAGCTCGAGATCGCGCCCATCGACTTCCAGGCGGTGAGCTACTACGCCGCGCCCAAGGCCAAGTACGCCTCGCTGGCCGACGTGCCGCAGGAGCTGCTGGACACGTACGAGAAGCTGGGCGTGCCGCTGCACGAGCGCTCGCGCCTGGCCGGCGTGGCGGTGGACGCGGTGTTCGATTCGGTGTCCGTCGGCACCACCTTCAGGAAGGAGCTGGCGGAAAAGGGCGTCATCTTCTGCTCGCTCTCCGAGGCCGTGAAAGAGCACCCGGACCTGGTGCGCCAGTACCTGGGCAGCGTGGTGCCGGTGGGCGACAACTACTTCGCGGCGCTGAACTCGGCCGTGTTCTCCGACGGCAGCTTCGTGTTCATCCCCAAGGGCGTTCGCTGCCCGATGGAGCTGAGCACCTACTTCCGCATCAACGCCCGCGACACCGGCCAGTTCGAGCGCACGCTGATCATCTGCGAGGACCGCGGCCACGTGTCCTACCTGGAAGGCTGCACCGCGCCCATGCGCGACGAGAACCAGCTGCACGCCGCGGTGGTGGAGCTGGTGGCGCTGGAAGACGCCGAGATCAAGTACTCCACGGTGCAGAACTGGTACCCGGGTGACGAGAACGGCGTGGGTGGCATCTACAACTTCGTCACCAAGCGCGGCGAGTGCCGCGGCGCGCGCTCGAAGATTTCCTGGACCCAGGTCGAAACCGGTTCGGCCATCACCTGGAAGTACCCCAGCTGCGTGCTCAAGGGCGACGACTCGGTGGGCGAGTTCTATTCGGTGGCGCTCACCCACCACCGCCAGCAGGCCGACACCGGCACCAAGATGATCCACCTGGGCGCGCGCACCAAGTCCAAGATCATTTCCAAGGGCATCAGCGCCGGCCGCGGCCAGAACACCTACCGCGGCCTGGTGAAGGTGGAGAAGACCGCCGCCGGGGCCCGCAACTACACCCAGTGCGACAGCCTGCTGATCGGCAAGAAGTGCGGCGCGCACACCTTCCCGTACATCGAGGTCAAGCACCCCGGCGCCACCGTCGAACACGAAGCCACCACGTCCAAGATCAGCGACGACCAGCTGTTCTACTGCCGCAGCCGCGGCATCAGCGAAGAGGATGCGGTGTCCATGATCGTGGACGGGTTCTGCAAACAGGTCTTCAAGGAGTTGCCGATGGAGTTCGCCGTGGAAGCCAAGAAGCTGCTGGAAGTGTCGCTGGAAGGGGCGGTGGGCTGATGCGCCGCGTCCTTTCCCTGTTCGCCCTGGCCGTGCTGGCCGGCTGCGCGCCCGCTCCGGTGGAAAAGCCGGCGGCCGCCGCGCCGGCGCCGCTGCACGCCTTCGCCTTCTTCGTGAGCGACCTGCAGGCGCGCGACCCGCGCATCGCCGACATCATCCAGTCCGACTGCGGCATGGTGGCCATCGCCCGCGTGCCGGCCATCCCGCTGGACGACCCGCTGATCCTGCCCGACCTGGTGGTGCAGTACGACGACGCCGGCGCCGAGGTGCAGCGCTGGGCCAAGTCCTATTCCAGCCAGATCCTGGCCATCTCCGGCAACGAGATGTACTTCGGCGCCAGCCCGGGCGGCGACGCCGGCCCGTTCCGCACCACGCCCGCGGGCGACGTCACGGTGGCGGTGCCGCTGGCGAGCAACCTCGAGGACGACGCGCGCTTCGTCGCCTGCCCCGCCTCGCTGCCCAGCTTCGCCGACATGGCGCTGGTGAGCTGCTACGAAACCGCCGACGTGGCCGGCCGGCCGCTGAAACTGGCCTGGGAAGCGGGCTGCCCCAAAGACGCGTTCGCCGCGCCCTGACCGAATGATGGAAACCACCATGCTCAAGATCGACAACCTCCACGTCCGCGTCGCCGGCAAGGACATCCTCAAGGGCCTGTCGCTGGAGGTGAAGCCCGGCGAAGTGCACGCCATCATGGGCCCCAACGGCGCCGGAAAATCCACGCTGGGCAACGTGATCGCCGGGCGCGAGGGCTACGAGGTCACGCAGGGCCGCGTGCAGCTCGAGGGCGTGGACCTGCTGGCGCTGGAGCCCGAGGAGCGCGCCGCCGCCGGCGTGTTCCTGGCCTTCCAGTACCCCGTGGAGATTCCCGGCGTCAACAACACGTACTTCCTGCGCACCGCGCTCAACGCCCAGCGCAAGGCGCGCGGCGAGGCCGAGCTCGATTCGATGCAGTTCCTCAAGCGCGTGCGCGAGAAGCTGGCCGTGCTCGACCTGAAGGACGAGCTGCTGCACCGCGCGGTGAACGAGGGTTTCAGCGGCGGCGAGAAGAAGCGCAACGAGATTTTCCAGCTGGCGCTGCTGGAGCCCAAGCTGGCGATACTGGACGAAACCGATTCGGGCCTGGACATCGACGCGCTCAAGGCCGTGGCCGACGGCGTGAACCTGATGCGCTCGCCCGGGCGCGCGTTCCTGGTGATCACGCACTACCAGCGCCTGCTCGACTACATCAAGCCCGACGTGGTGCACGTGCTGGCCGACGGCCGCATCGTCGAGACCGGCGGGCCCGAGCTGGCCCTGCAGCTGGAGGAACACGGCTACGCCTGGGTGAAGGATCGCATCGCGCCGGGGGCGAAGGCCTGAGCATGAGCGCCCTGCTGGAATCGATGAGCGCGGAGTTCGAGGCCCTGCCCGCCGCGCGGGTGGACGCGCTGGGCCTGGGCGCACCGCGCCGTGCGGCCCTGGCGGCCGCGCTGGCCGACGGCTTGCCCGGCCCGCGCAGCGAGGCGTGGAAGTACACCTCGCTGCGCGCGCTGTCGGCGCGCCGCTTCTCTCCCGCCGCCGCGGCCACCGTGGACCCGGCGCTGCTGGCCGACATCCCGTCGCCGCGCCTGGTGCTGGTGAACGGCCGCTACGATGCGGCGCTGTCGAACCTCGACGGGTTGCCCGAGGGCGCCGAGCTGCAGCCGCTGTCGCAGGCCCTGCACGGCAGCGACCCGCGCGCGGTGGCCATGCTGGCGCGGCGCTTCGGCCGGGCCGACGAACTGTTCGCGCGCCTCAACGGCGCCCTGGCCAGCGACGGTGCGCTGCTGCGCGTGGCGGCCGGGGTCGCGGTGGCGGCGCCGGTGCACCTGGTGTTCGTCGGCGTGGCGGGCGACGCCTCGCAGCACGATGCCGCGATGCACCTTCGCCACCTCATCGAACTGCGCAAGGGCGCCGCGCTCACCGTGGTCGAACACCATCGGGCGCAGGGCGGGCACCGCCACCTCGCGAACCACCTGGCGCACGTGCACCTGGCCAGCGGGGCGCGCCTGGTGCATGCCCGCGTGCAGGACGACAGCACCGGCGCCACCCTGCTGGCCCGCACCGACGCGGTGCTGGCGTCGGACAGTGAGTACCGCCGCGCGGACCTGGAGCTGGGCGCGGGGCTTTCCCGGCATGAACTCAACGTGGCGCTGCAGGGCGAGCGCGCGGCGGTGGTCGCCGGCGGCGTGCTGCTGGCCGACGGGCGCCGCCACCTGGACACCCGCCTGGGCATCGAACACCAGGCCCGCGACACCCGCTGCGAACTGCCCTGGCGCGGCCTGGCCGACCAGCGCGGGCGCGCGGTCTTCCACGGCGGCATCACCATCCAGGCCGGCGCCGACGGCTCCGACGCGGCGCTGTCGAACAAGAACCTGCTGCTGTCCGACAGCGCCGAGATCGACACCCAGCCGGTGCTGGTCATCCACGCCGACGAAGTGAAGGCGGCGCATGGCGCCACGGTGGGACGCCTGGACGACACCGCGCTGTTCTACCTGCGCAGCCGCGGCATCGGCCAGGCGCAGGCGCGGGCGCTGCTGGTGCAGGCCTTCCTGCGTGAACCGCTGTCGGTGCTGGCCGACGCGGCGCTGGCCGACACGCTCGGCGCGCTGGTCACCGAACGGCTGGAACGCAAGGACCTTTCCACATGACCGCCGGCGCCCGCCCCGACTGGCTGCGCATCCGCGCCGATTTCCCCGTGCTCACCCGCCAGGTGCACGGCAAGCCGCTGGTGTACCTGGATTCGGCCAACACCTCGCAGAAGCCGCAGGCCGTTATCCGCGCGATGGACGAGTTCTACCGCGAGCACAACGCCAACGTCTCGCGCGCCGTGCACACGCTGGGCAGCGAGGCCACCGAAGCCTACGAAGGCGCCCGCGCGAAGCTGGCGGCCTTCGTCAACGTGCCCGCCGACGAACTGGTGCTTACCTCGGGCACCACCTTCGCCATCAACCTGGTGGCCTGGAGCTGGGCCATGCCGCGCCTGAAGGCCGGCGACAGCATCCTGCTCACGCTGATGGAGCACCACGCCAACATCGTGCCCTGGCAGCTGGTGGCCGAGCGCACGGGCGCGCGCATCAAGGTGGTGGGCCTCACTCCCGCCGGCGAGCTCGACCTGGACGACCTGCACGCGAAGCTGACGCCGGACGTGAAGCTGCTGGCCTTCACCCACGTGTCGAACGTGCTGGGCACGGTGAACCCGGTGGCCGCCATCTGCCGGGAAGCGCGCAAGCGCGGCATCGCCACGCTGGTGGACGGTTCGCAGGCGCTGCCGCACCGCGCGGTGGACATCCCGGCGCTGGGCTGCGACTTCTACGCCTTCACCGGCCACAAGATGCTCGGGCCCACCGGCACCGGCGGGCTGTGGGCGCGGCGCCAGCACCTGCGCGAAATGCCGCCCTTCCTGGGCGGCGGCGAGATGATCAAGGAAGTGCGGTTCGAGAAGACCGTCTACAACGACCCGCCGCACAAGTTCGAAGCGGGCACGCCCAACATCGCCGGCGTGATCGGCCTGGGTGCGGCGGTGGACTACCTGCGCGGCGTGGGCATGGCCCACGTCGAGGCGCGCGAACAGGCCCTGCTGAAGCTGGCCGAGGAGCGCCTGTCGGCCATCCCGGGCCTGCGCATCGTCGGCACCGCACCGGGCAAGGCGGCCGTCATCAGCTTCCTGGTGGAGGGTGCGCACGCCCACGACCTGGCCACGCTGCTGGACCTGGAAGGCGTGGCGGTGCGCTCGGGCCACCACTGCGCGCATCCGCTGATGGCCCACTTCGGCGTGCCGGCCACCTGCCGCGCCTCGCTGGCCTTCTACAACACCCACGCCGAAATCGAACGCCTGGGCGAAGCCATCGAAAAATCCCGCAAACTCCTGAGCTGAAAATGTACCAGGTACATTTTCAAGCTCGATGAAAATGTACCTGGTACATATTCACCCGATGTCATCTAACGGAAAGCGTGCATGAGCTGGGTTTCTCCGCTTGAATTTCGTGCCGCCGGGCCGCGCGACGCCGGGGCGATCGTGGCGCTGGTGGAGTCGGCCTACCGCGGCGACGACAGCCGCGCCGGCTGGACCACCGAGGCCGACCTGCTGGACGGGCGCCGCACCGGCGCCGACGACGTGCTGGCCAGCATCGCCCGGCCGCAGAGCCAGGTGCTGCTGGCCGAACGCGACGGCCGGCTGTTGGCCTGCGCCCACGTGGCGGTGGACGAGGACGCGGGCTACTTCGGCATGTTCTCGGTGGTGCCGGGCCTGCAGGGCGGCGGCATCGGCAAACAGGTGCTGGCCGAGGCCGAGCGCATCGCGCGCGATGTCTACGGCCAGCGGACCATGCGCATGACCGTGATCGACGTGCGCGACGAGCTGATCGCCTACTACGAGCGCCGCGGCTACCGCCGCACCGGCGTCAAGAAGCCCTTCCCCTACGGCGACGCACGCTTCGGCCTGCCCAAGCGCGACGACCTGCGCTTCGAAGTGCTGGAGAAATCGCTGTGACCGCCTGGGTGCGCGTTTGCGCCACCAACGAACTGCTGCCCGGCGAATCCCGTGTGGCCTGGGACGGCGACACGCCCATCCTGGTGGTGAACCTGGACGGCGACCTGTACGCACTCGAGGACAAGTGCAGCCACGAAGACTTCGAACTCAGCGCCGGCGCCATCGAAGGCGGCCAGGTCGAATGCACCCTGCACGGCGCGCGCTTCGACCTGCGCACCGGCGAAGCGCTGTGCGCGCCGGCCTACGCGCCGGTGCCGCACTTCCCGGTGAAGGTGGAAGACGGCGCCGTCTGGACCCACGACGACCGCTGAGCGCTAGAGCGCGCTGATTTTCGCCAGCAGCAGCTCGCCGCCGCCGTCGATGAGGCGGCGCGACGGCCCGTCGGCGTCGGGCAGCAGCAGCGCGCTGTCGCCCGGTTCCAGCCGCAGCGGCCGCGCCAGGTCCTTGAAGTGGGCCTGGCCATGGATGAGGTGGATCAGCCACGTGGTGCCGGGCTCGGCGAAGAACACCATCGCGCCCACCAGCGGCCGGTGCAGCACCGTCACCTGCACCGCGTCGCGGCGCCAGATCAGGTTGAAGTCGTGCGTGGGGCCGTCCACCAGCTCGGCCGACAGCGGCCGCTCGCCGCTGAAGCGGATGCGCTCGTGCGGCGGATTCAGGGTCACCGCCTCGCCATCGTCGAACTTCAGGCGCATGCCCTCCCCCGCCAGCAGCACCAGCTCGCGGTCGCAGCCGGGGAAGGCCGAGAAGGGCGCGTCCTGGTCGATCTCGGCGATCGAAGCGCGCCACTGCCAGTCGGCGCTGCCTTCGGGGTGGCGATGAATCTCGCGCGTCCAGCCGCGCTCGTTGCGCCAGCGCTCGCGGCGGTATTCGTGGGCGGGCAGGTGCACGATGCGCATGCGGAGAGTCTAACGCAGGCGCCACCACCGCTGGATCAATGCTCCCCGGGCTCGAGCCAGGCCGCGTTCCAGTACGGGTAGTCTCCCAGGCGCTCGACCAGCCCGGCGCGCAGCGGGTTGGCCACCAGGTGGCGGGCGGCCTGCATCGGGTCTTCGCCAGCCAGCAGCAGGCGGTCGGTGAAGCCGCGGCCCCACAGCCACCCGTTCACCCGATGCCTGTCCTCGACTGCGCGCGAGGTGATGGCCTTGAAGCGCCCCACGAGCGTGGACAGCGTGTCGCGCTCGCCCAGGGTGAGCAGCGCCTCCCACTGGTCGGGCATCAGCACCCAGGCCCGCAGGCTGGCATCGCGCCAGGGCCAGGTGGCGGTGTGGATGCGGCAGACCGCGCGCGCCGCGTCGTCGTCGCGGAACACCGGCCGCCGGTACAGGGTAGGCACCGTCAGCACGTAGGTCTGGCCGGCCACGGAGCGACGCGCCAGCCGCTGGGCGCGATGGCTGCGAACGGGGCCGTCGCGGGACGACAGGGTCGCGGACATGGGGGCATCCGGGTTCGGGAAAGGAAAAGGCCCGGCCGGGGCCGGGCCGCGGGTATGGCCGCCCCTCAGTTCGATGCCGGCGCCTTCGGCTTGGGCTTGGCCGCCGCCGGGGCGGCGGCGCGCGCAGCCGCGCCCACCTTGATGCGTTCACGGTTCTGTTCGATCGTGGACAGGCCGATGCCCTTCACTTCCGCCAGTTCATCGGCGCTCTTGAAAGCGCCGTGCTGCTTGCGGTGGGCGACGATGGCCTCGGCCTTGCTCGGGCCCACGCCGTTGAGCACGCGATCGAGCGTGGCGGCGTCGGCGGTGTTGATGTCGACCGTTTCAGCGGCCAGGGCGCTGCCGGCCAACAGGGCCGACAGCAGGATCGTGCGCAGGATCAGGGCGGTCTTCTTCACGGTGTTTCCTCGCTTGGTTTCAGGGGATTTGCCGGGGCGCGGTGGTCGCCGCGGGGCAAGGCCAGTCTCGGACCGCGGCCCGGCGCAACCCATCGCCAATCCTCCCGGCGGCGCTCGGAACCGCGCGGAAAGCGCTGTCGGCGCTTTCCTACCCGCCCGGCGGCGGCGCCCGCCCGAAGGGAGTAAAATCGAAGTAACGAATCACCGAGGACCACCATGGACACCGCCAAGACCGACCGCTTCATCGCCGACGCCTGGGACGGCGACATCGTCCCGCAGCTGGTCGAGTACATCCGCATCCCGAACAAGTCGCCCATGTTCGACGCGCAGTGGAAAGAACACGGCTACATGGACGACGCGGTGAAGCTGCTGGCCAACTGGGCCAAGGCCCAGCCGATCGCCGGCATGCAGGTGCAGGTGCTCGAACTGGAAGGCCGCACGCCGCTGATCTACATCGAAGTCCCCGGCGAGGGCGACGACTGCGTGCTGCTCTACGGCCACCTCGACAAGCAGCCGGAAATGACCGGCTGGGCCGACGACCTCGGCCCCTGGAAGCCCGTCATCAAGGGCGACAAGCTCTACGGCCGCGGCGGCGCCGACGACGGCTACGCGCTGTTCGGTTCGCTCACCGCCATCCGCGCGCTGAAGGAACAGGGCAAGCCGCATGCCCGCTGCGTCATCCTGATCGAAGCCTGCGAAGAGTCCGGCAGCTACGACCTGCCCTTCTACGTCGACCACCTGGCCGAACGCATCGGCAAGCCCTCGCTGGTGGTATGCCTGGATTCGGGCTGCGCCAACTATGACCAGCTCTGGTGCACCACCTCGCTGCGCGGCCTGGCCGGCGGCAACCTCAAGGTCAGCGTGCTCAGCGAAGGCGTGCACAGCGGCGACGCCTCGGGCGTGGTGCCGTCGAGCTTCCGCCTGCTGCGCCAGCTGCTGTCGCGCCTGGAAGACGAAGCCACCGGCAAGATCCTGGTGGACGAGCTGTACGTGGACATCCCCGAACAGCGCGTGCACCAGGCCCACCGCGCCGCCGAAGTGCTGGGCAGCGAGATCTGGGACAAGTTCCCGTTCCTGCCCGGCATGACGCCCATGAACCCCGACCTGACCGAACTGGTGCTCAACCGCACCTGGCGCCCGGCGCTGTCGATCACGGGCGTGGACGGCATGCCCACCCTGCAGAACGCCGGCAACGTGCTGCGCCCGCACACCGCGGTGAAGCTGAGCCTGCGCCTGCCGCCCACGCTGGAGCCCAAGCGCGCCGGCGAAATCCTCAAGCGCGTGCTGGAATCCAACCCGCCCAACGGCTGCCGCGTGGAAGTGGAGCTCGAGAAGGCGTCCACCGGCTGGAACGCCCCGGCCCTGGCGCCGTGGCTCGAGCGCGCCATCAACACCGCCAGCCAGGAGTCGTTCGGCGCCCCGGCCATGTACATGGGCGAAGGCGGCACCATTCCGTTCATGGGCATGCTGGGCGACAAGTTCCCCGGCGCGCAGTTCATGATCACCGGCGTGCTGGGCCCGCATTCCAATGCGCACGGCCCGAATGAATTCCTGCACATACCCACCGGCAAGCGCGTCACGGCCGCAGTGGCGCGCGTGATCGCCGACCACTACGAAGCCAGCCAGCGCGGCGAAACCCGCGGCGTGGGCGTGCACGAAGGCAAGGCCCACTTCGGCGACCACGGCTGCTGCTGATCGCAGCGGGGGCCCCGCGCGCCCACGCGCGCGGGGATCAGCCCGGCAGGCGGGCCACCAGGCCCCAGGCCATCAGCTCACCGTTGTCGAAGCGCAGCTCCACCGCTGGATCGACCATGGCGCCCGACGGCGCAAGCAGCGCTTCCAGCGCCGGGCGGTCGAGCGCACACGCCACCAGTTCGCGCAGGCGCAGCCTGGATTCGCCCAGCTGCGCCGCCATCGCGGCCACCTGCTGCTGGCCCACGCGGGCCGAACCCGCGGCGCGGCTGGCCATCAGCGCACGGGTGATGGCTTCCTGCGCGTCCACGATGACGTCCGGGCACGGCGAGCGTTCGGCGCGCGCACCGGCCTGCGCCATCAGCGCGTTGTAGTCCGAGCGCAGCGCGGCCGCGGCCGGATCGGCCTCCAGCCGGCGGATGCCTTCGGGCGTGGCCGCCAGCGCCAGCGCTTCGCACAGCCGGGCACCGGTGTCGAACAGGGGCACTTCATCGAGCATCCAGGCCAGGTGCCGCAGCTCTTCGCGGGCCTGGCGCACGATCAGCGACTGGCTGGCGTGCAGCACCAGCGCCAACGTGCCGCCGGGGCGCAGCACCCGCCGGAGTTCGGCGACCGAACGGGCGGTGTCGGTGTACTCCAGGCCGAACTGGCTGACGGCGACGTCGAAGCTGGCGTCGGCGAACGGCAGCTGCTCGGCGCGCACGCCGGGATGGAAGCGGGTGCGCGCGCGCACGCCTTCCGGCGCCGACGCCAGCCACGCGGGCTGCACGTTCGCCAGGTCCACGGCATCCACCTGCAGCGCGCGGGCTTCCGGCACGTCTTCGATGAACAGGGCGGGCAAGGCGCCGTTGCCGGTGGCCACGTCCAGCAGCCGCGCGCCGACCGGAAGGCCGGCCGCCAGCGCCCGCCAGAACGCGCGCACTTCGCCGGCGTAATTGCCGCCGAAACTGCCCACGCAGGAGTGCAGCGCACCGCTGGACCAGTAGGCGTTCCAGCTGCGCGTACGCTCGGCCAATTCGTCGGGCGCTTGCGCCACCGGGCTGTTTCCTGCGGTCATCGCCCGATTATAGCTTCCGTGCCGGACGCGATGGATAATCGGCCTTTCGCGTTGGACCGCAGCGTCCAGAGAGCCGGCATGAGCATCCCCACGCACCTCCAGGGCAAGGCCGCCCAGGCCGAACACCTCGCGCAGTCCGGGCAGGCAGGCCAGGCGTCGCGGCTGTTCCTTGAACTGGCGCAGGAAGCCCCCGGCCATTCGCGCGCACCGTTCTTCCTGGCCATGCAGGCCTTCGGCACCGGCGACCTGGCGCAGGCGCGGCGCTGGATCGAACAGGCGCTTGCGGGCGAACCGCGCTCGGCGCTGATCGAGGCCAGCGCCGGCCAGATCCTTCGTGCCTGCGGCGACAAGGACGCGGCCATCGCGGCCTATGAGCGCGCGCTGGCGATGGACGCGGACTTCCTTCCCGCGCGCCTGGACGCCGGCCACCTGCTGTCCGAACAGGGCCGCTCGCTGGACGCCAACCGCCACTACCGCGCCGCGCTCGACCAGGCGTCCCGGATTCCCCAGCTGCCGGCGGCGCTGCAGGCCTCGCTGGTGCGAGCGCGCGACGCCGTGCAGGTCGAGGAAAAGGCGCTGGAGGACGTGCTGCAGGCCGCGCTGCGCGACGCCCGTGCGGCCTTGCCCGACGAAGGCCTGGAGCGCTTCGACGAGTGCTACGACATCCTGCGCGGCCGCAAGCGCGTACAGCTGCCCAAGCCCGGCTTCATGCATTTCCCGAAGCTGCCGCCGCTGAGCTTCTACGGCCGCGAACATTTCCCCTGGGCCGCCGCGCTGGAGGCCCGCACGCCGGAGATACTGGCCGAAGTGCAGGCGATGCTGGCGGCCTCCGGGGGCGGCTTCATTCCCTACATCCAGAAGGACGACGCCGACGTGCCTGACTCCCAGGCCTGGCGCGACCTCAACAAGAACGACGACTGGGGCGTGTTCTTCCTGCACAACCAGGGCGAGCGCGTGGCGCGCCACTGCCAGGCACTGCCGAAGACGGCCGCGGCGCTGGACGACGTGCCCATGGTGCACATCCCGGGGCGCGGACCCACGGCCTTCCTCTCGCGGCTGCGCCCGGGCACGCACATCCCGCCCCACCACGGCGCCACCAACACGCGCCTGATCTGCCACCTGCCGCTGGTAATCCCGGACAACTGCGCCATCCGCGTCGGCAACGACACGCGCCGCTGGAAGTTGGGCGAACTGATCGTGTTCGACGACACCGTCGAACACGAAGCCTGGAACCGCAGCGACCAGACCCGCATCGTGCTGATCTTCGACGTCTGGAACCCGTTCCTGACCGAGGCCGAGCGCGCACTCGTCACCGCCGTCACCGCCGCCTACGCCGGCTTCTACCCCGACCGCCTGCACAAGCTCGACTGAGCCGGCGCGGCCGGGCTGGCCGCCCTCAGCCGCCGAAGGCCTGTATCAGCGGCTGCAGCGGCTGCTCGTACGCCTTCCACAGCTTGCCGCGGTCACGGCGGATGCCGTCGCGCATCATCACCGCGCTGGCGGTGGCCACGGCGTCGCTGCGCTCTTCGATCTTCACCATGCCCGGCTCGAACGGCAGGCCGCAGAACTCGGCCATGCGGCGGGCCACCGCTTCGGGATCCGCCACCAGGTCGTCATACGCCAGGTCCAGGATGCGGCCCGGCAGCACCGCGCGCCAGTGGTCCATCAACGCGTCGTAGCGGCGGTAATAGTCCACGAAATCCATCAGGTCGTAGGAATAGCCGCAGCCGGTGCCGAACAGCGTCCGCAGGTTGGACAGGCCCACGTCTATCGGGTCGCGGCGCACGTGGATGATCTTCGCCTGCGGCAGCGCGCGGGCGATGAAGCCCACGTTGAAATAGTTCGAAGGCAGCTTGTCGGTGATGAAGCGGTACTCCCCCGCCCGCCAGCGCATGCCCGCCACGTAGTCCCGGCCGAAGCGGGCGTAGTCGAACCCGGCGCGGGCCTGCACGGCGCGCGGATCGGATTCACCGCGGAAGTGCAGGCCGCTGGCGCGGCGCAGCGCCGCCGTGATGTCGTAGGTCTCGCCGCCCGCGATCACCTGCGAATGGCCGCTGATGACGCGCTCGGACAGCGTGGTGCCCGAACGATGCATGCCGATCACGAAGATGGGCGTCAACGCCGGATCCACCCAGCCGTCGCCAGCCGCTGCCTCGGCGGCGGTCCAGCCGGCCAGGGAGTCGAACAGCGCGGCGCTTTCGGCCGCGGAATAGCCCAGCGCCTGGCGCTTGCTGCGGCAGCCCAGCATCAGCGCATCCCACGAAGGACCGTACTCCTTGAGGTCGTGCAGCTCGTTGTGCAGCGCATAGCCCAGGTTGGCCAGCGCTTCGGCGTCCTGGGTCTGCCCGATCACCGCCTGGATGCGCTCCACGCGCTCGCGGCCGCCGGGCATGCGCAGGCGCGACGCCAGCAGGTGGCTGCCGGGATCGAGCGGGCTGATCGCCAGGCAACGCTGCACGTGCACCGCGGCCTGGTCGAGACGGCCGAAGAACATGTCCATGCGCGCCATCATGGACAGCGCCGGGGGATGGTCGGGGTCGCGGGCGACCGCGGCGCGGGCGAAGGCTTCGGCCAGTTCGTGGGCGCCCACCAGGCTGAGCTGGTTGGACATTTCCGCCAGCAGGTTGGCCGACTCCCACATGGGCGGCGGCAGCTGCCGGGCGATCTCGACGATGCTGGTGGAATCGTTGATCTTGCCCAGCCGCTTCACCAGCTCCACCGCCACCATCGGCGTTTCGATGAAGCCCGTGGCGGCCTTCAGCACCTGGTCGCGCCCTTCGTTGTGGCGGCCGGCGGCGATGTGGATGTCGGCAATGCGCAGCCGGGTCTGGACGTGGTCGGGATGGGCGTCGCTGGCGGCCAGCAGGCTGACCAGCGCCTGGTCGGTCATGCGGCTCGACAGGTAAACCTCCGCGCGGCGAAGGTGCTTGCGAAAGCGGCTGTCGGCGGCGGGCGTGAGAGCGATGGACATGGGTTCGATGCGCGGTTCCGGGGCGCAAGGATACCAACTTCCGGATGCCCAAAAAAAACAGGGGCCCCGAAGGGCCCCTGCAGGTCACGCAAACAGTCGGTCTATCAGAACGACTGGGTGTAGCGCATGTACGTCACACGGCCGTAGCCGTCGTACAGGTTGAAGTCGAAGCCACGGCCACCGTCTTCGAGGTCGTCGAGCGACGGACCGCGGTTCAGGACGTTGTTCACGCCCAGGGTGATGCGACCGTTCCACGGCGCAGCCCAGGTGGCCTGGACGTCGTGGGTGACGAAGGAAGCAACCGTCTGGGCGTAGCCCACCGTGTAACCGGCATCAGCAGCGGACGAGCTGGTGTTGTCGATCACGTTGATGTTCCAGGCGGCGCTGAAGTCACCCTTCGACCAGTTGTTCTGCAGCGAAGCGCGGAACTCCGGGTAGCCGTTGAAGCCGACCAGGTCGCCACCGTTGACTTCGTAGCTGGCAACGTAGCTGACCTGCAGCAGGTTGTTCAGCTCGCCCCACGCGCCCATGTCGAAGCTGGTGCGGGCGGTGAAGTCGAAGCCCTTCGTCTCGATGGTGCCGAGGTTGGCGTAGCCGATCTGCGAGTACAGGATTTCGCCGCTGATCGGGTCACGCGCGATGCCCAGGCCCAGACCCGGCTGCGGCGGGGTCAGGTTGGCCGGGAGGGCCGAGACGCCCGGGGGGCAGAACGTGGTGGTGCCGGCCAGGCAGGACGCCAGGTTGCCGGTCGAGAAGAAGGCCAGCTGGTCTTCGATCTCGATGTTGTAGTGGTCGAGGGTCAGGCTCAGCCAGTCAGTGGCATCCCAGGCAACGCCCAGGGAGTACTGGTTGGACTGCTCGGACGACACGTTCGGGTTGGCGATCGTGTACGAGGTGACCTGCGTCTGGCAGCCGGCCGGCTGGCCCTGCGCGATGCAGGTGGCCGGGTCGGCGACGCCGTCGGCGCCGAACGCCGGCTGCTGGCCGATGATGTCCAGGGTCGGGGCGCGGAAGCCCTGGCCGTAGGAAGCACGCAGGGTCAGGGTGTCGAGCGGCTGCCAGCGGGCGGCGATCTTCGGGGCGAAGTCGTTGCCGTAGTCGCTGTATTCGTCGAAGCGGCCCGCGAGGGTGACTTCGAAGTTCTCGACGATCGGGAACAGGGCTTCGAAGAACGCAGCCTTCACGGTGCGGTCACCGAAGGCCGAGTTGCCGGCCGAACCGGACACGACGCCAGCGGCGGACAGGGAGTCGTAGATGTCGACCCACTCTTCTTCACGGTATTCAGCGCCAACGGCCATCGCCGCGGTGCCGCCGCCCAGCTCGAACAGGTCGAAGCTGGCCGAGCCGTAGGCTTCGCGCATCTTCGTGGTGGACTCGCGGTTGATCGTGACGATCAGCGAGTTGGCGACCGACGGGTCGGTGGCGAACGGGTTGTGCAGCAGGTACGTACCGTTGTTCACGGCGGCCTGGGCCGAGGAGGCCAGGACGTAGTTGCGACCCAGGACGATGGACTTGGATTCGCTGGTGCGAACGCCGAAGTCAACGTCGACGGCGCCGATGCGGCCTTCGAAGCCGGCGTTGAAGTCGTACAGGCCGTTTTCGATGCTGTCATCGCGGTTGCCGAGGGCGGCGAAGCGGTGACGGACATACACGGTCTGGCCAGCCAGCGACGCGTAGTACGGGTCGCCCGGGAAGCGGACGGCCGGGTGGTTCGGCGAGCCCGGCAGGATCGCCACGCCGGAGGTGCCGTTCAGCCACGGGGAGCTCGGGACGGGCGCGTAGCGACCGAACGACTGCACGCGGGAAACGTTGGCGTTGAGGTAGGTCGACCAGTTGTCGTTGATCTGGTAGTCGCCACGCAGGAAGGTGGACTGGTTCTTGACCGAAGCCTCGTCAGCCGCGACGAAGGTGAAGTCGTACTGGCAGCGGCCGCCCGTGCCCGAACCGGTCTGGAAGAAGCCCGGGGTGTTGGTGCAATCGAAGCCCGGGTTGCGCGAGCCGTTGGTCGGGTGGGTAGCGAAGCTGCCGTTCGGGGCCAGCATCAGGTTGTTGCCGAACGACGAGGTGCCGCCCGACGACCACGGACGCGAACGCTGGAAGACGATGTCGCGGCTGTCGAGCGAGATGCCGCCCAGCAGGCGACCGCGCTCGGAGGCGGTGCCGAAGATGATCGAGCCCTGCTCGGTGTCGCCGCCGTCCAGCTTCGGGGAACCGATGCCGTAGGTGATTTCGACGCCGTTGAAGTCCTTGCGGGTGATGATGTTGATCACGCCGCCGATGGCGTCGGAACCGTAGATGGCCGAGGCGCCGTCGGAGAGGATTTCGATGCGCTCAACAGCCGCCAGCGGAATGGCGTTGATGTCCTGGAAGGTACCCGTCGCCGCGGCGACCGGGGCGCGACGACCGTCGACCAGGATCAGGGTACGACCCGAGCCGAGACCGCGCAGGCTGACGCCGGCGTTGGCCTGGGCCGAGCTGCCCGACTGCGGACGGATCGAGCCGAAGCTGTTGAAGGTCGTGCCGCGCAGGTAGTCAGCCACGGAGATCTCGCCGGAGGCGTCGATCTGGGCGCGGTTGATGACAGTGATCGGCAGGGCGCCTTCAATGTCGGCGCGCTTGATGCGCGAACCGGTGACCTCGATGGTGTCGAGGGTGGCGGCGCTTTCTTCCGTTTCCTGCGCGAAGGCGGGAACCGCCGCGAAGGTGGAAGCGGCGCCGGCGAGGAGCGCGAAGCGAATCGCGCCGGACAGCTGATTGAAATTAGACATTTACTCTCTCTCCAACGTCAGAGTGATGGTGACTCTAGATACCGGGACAAAGCCTAGAGGTCGATCGTCAGGATAACGGTCACCTTGGCCTGCCGGAGCATAACGCAATCTTTACGTCCCGCAAACAAGGTTAAAGCCCCGTAAAGACGGGGCCCGGGGCCCGGAACGGCGCGGGGGCGGCCGCCAGCCGCCCCCGGATCAGAGTAAAAGCTTTAGATTCCCGCTACTTACTCGATCTCGACCCGGACATCGCCGGAAAACGACTCCAGCCGGATTTCGCCGCCGCCCGCCCCCAGCCTGGCCTCGAGCCGCTTGCCGGGGCCGTACTCCTCGGTCTGCACCTTGCCCACGGGGCTGCTGATGCCCCCGCTGAAGGTCTCCACCCGCAGCCGGGCCGAGCTGTCGGCGGGCAGCGTGAGGGTGAGCCCGCCGCTCACCGAGTCGCTGCTGATGCGCCCGCCGGGAGCCAGGCCGGCGCGGACGCGGCTGTCGCCCGAGACGCTGTTGAGCGCTAGGCGTTCCAGCCGCCCGGCCGAGAGCTCCGCGTCGCCCGAGACGGTGTTGATTTCCACCGAGCCCGACAGGCGACCCTTCACCCGGACATCGCCGCTTACCGAATCCACCGCCAGGCTGGCGGTTTCGAGGTCCAGGTCCAGGTCGCCGCTGACCGAGTCGATGCTGGCTTCGCCGGGGCGCGCGGCACTCACAACGACGTTGCCGCTGACCGTGTCCACGGACAGCCTGCGGCCGGCGACGCCGCTGATGGCCACGCTGGCGCTGACGCTGTCCACCTTCACGCCGGCCCGCGCGGGCACCGACACCTCGATCACGCTGGGTCCGCTGCGCCCGCCGTCGCCACCCCAGCCGAACCAGCCGCCGCCGCCGGACGGATTGCGCACCTCGATGCGCAGGTCGTCGGCGGTGCCTTCCACCAGCAGCTTCTCGACGCCCTCGCCCAGCGTGCCGGTGATGCCCACCTCCGCCCGGTCCCAGGTCCGCACGACGATGCGGCCCTTCACGTTGTCAATGGACACCGTGCCTTCGGCCGACAGGGGGCGGACCTGGTGGATGGGGGTGGCGGCAAGCGCGGGCAGGCTGGCCGATACCAGAAGTGCCGTGCACCAGACTGTGCGCGTGGTCATGGAATGCTCCTTTCGTACGTACATATAAGTAGTGGGCTCAGCCGGTGACGGCGCGCTGGGTCAGCGAAAGCCGCCGGGAGTAGGTGCGGCGCAGCTGGTCGAGCAGGAAGCGGGCGCCGGGGTCGCTGTCCATCGCCCGGCGGATCTCGGCCGCGCTCTGGTCCAGGGTGGCCAGCGCCGGTTCGATTGGCGCCGGCAGCGGCGCACCTTCGAACTGCAGCAACGCCGCCTCGTATTCCCGGGTCAGGGCCTGGGCCTCGCGCTGCACCAGCTGCGCCTGCACGTCGGGCGCGGGCGGGCGAGCCTGGTGCCAGGTGATGCCGACTGCCAGGCACAGCGAGGCCGCCATGGCCAGGCCCGCCAGCCAGCCCGGGCGCCAGCGCGCCGGGCGCGTCGCCGGCAGGCGCGCGGCGATGCCGGGCCACAGGTCGCGCGGCGGTTCGATGTCACGCGGAAGCTGGCGCAGTGCCCAGCGAAGTTCATTCTCGCCCATGGTCTTCTCCTAGCCTGGCCCGCAGCAGCTGGCGGGCGCGATGCAACTGTGCCTTGGAACTGCCGACCGCCATGCCGAGCTCGGCGGCGATCTCCTCGTGCTTCCAGCCTTCGATGTCGTAGAGCACCAGCACCGCGCGGGCGCGCGGCGGCAGGGTGGCGATGGCGCGCTCCAGGTCCAGGCCCAGCGCGGTGCGGTGGCCGGCACTGTCGGGCGTGGCGTGCGCATCGAGCGCCTCGTCGTCGGTTTCCAGCGCTTCGCCGCCGCGGCGGGCACGCAGGTCCATCAGCGCGGTGTTCACCGCCAGCCGGTGCAGCCAGGTGGAGAACGCGCTCTCGAAGCGGAAGCCCGGCAGCGCCTGCCACGCGCGCACGAACGCTTCCTGCACCAGGTCCTCCGCCCTCGCCTCGTGGCCGCATAGCCGCCACAGCACCGCGAACACCCGCCGCGCATGCCGGCGGTAGAGCTGCTCGAACGCGCGCACGTCGCCGCCGCCCGCGGCGCGGACCAGGGCGTGGTCCTCGTCGCGTGGCGCGGCGTCGGTGTCGCTTGGGGTGGCGTGAATGTCCACGGCGGTGTTGAGCATACCCACTCGGATGCACGCACCCGCCGAATGGTTTACGCCGGCGCGCGGCCTTCGCGCCAGTGGGCGGCGGCCAGGCGCACCGTGGCTTCGTGGATGTCCACGATGTCGGCCACGTCCGGGGCGTAGCCGCCGGCCATGCAGACGGCCACGGGCAGGCCATGGCGTCGGCAGGCGGCCAGCACCTGGCGGTCGCGCTCGGCCAGGCCGGGCTTGCTCAGGGCGAGGTAGCCCAGCCGGTCGCCGACGAAGGGATCGGCGCCGGCCAGGTACACCACGGCGTCGGCGCGAGCGCGGTCGATGGCCTCGGGCAGGTGGCGGGCCAGCGCGTCCAGGTAGGCGTCGTCGCCGGTGCCGTCGGCCAGCGCCACGTCCAGGTCCGAGTCGGGCTTCACGGCCGGGTAGTTGCGGCCGGCGTGCATCGAGAAGGTGAAGATGGACGGATCGTCCGCGCACAGCTCGGCGGTGCCGTTGCCGTGGTGCACGTCCAGGTCCACCACCAGCAGCCGGCGGGCCAGGCCGTGGGCCTGCACGTGGCGGGCCGCCACCACCGCGTCGTTGAACACGCAGTAGCCGCCGCCGCGCGCATGGCCGGCGTGGTGGGTGCCGCCGGCCAGGTTCACCGCCACGCCCTCGCCTTCCAGCGCGCTGCGCAGCGCCATGAGGGTGCCGCCCGACGAGCGGCGCGATCGCTCCACCATGGCCTGCGACCACGGGAAGCCGATGCGCCGCATCAGGGATTCATCGGCGCTGCCGTCCGTCATGGCCTGCACGTACGCGGGCGCGTGCACGCGCAGCAGGTCGGCGTCGCTTGCCGCGGGCGGCTCCTGCAGGCGGATGCCCAGCGCCGGGGCGGCGTCGCGGATGCGCTCGTGCAAGCGCTCGTACTTGGACATCGGGAACCGATGCCCGTCCGGCAGCGGCAGCACGAAGTGGTGGCAGTAGAACGCCTTCATCGCCGATCGGGGGAGGGCCGTCGCCGACCCTCCCGCGGGATCAGGCCAGGCGGGCCGCGATCCTGGCGCGCTCGGCCTTCAAGGCATGCGGGGTGCGTTCGCCGAAGCCGTCCAGGTACTCGCCGATGCTGGCCATCTCGGCCTTCCAGCCTTCGCGGTCGATGGTGACCAACTGCTGGAGCGTGGCCTCGTCCAGGCCCAGGCCCTCGGTGTTGAGGTCGGCCGCCTTGGGCAGGAAGCCCACCGGCGTGTCCACCGCATCCACCTGGCCCGTGACGCGCTTGAGCATCCACTCCAGCACGCGCAGGTTTTCGCCGAAGCCCGGCCACATGAACTTGCCGGCCTCGTTCTTGCGGAACCAGTTGACCTGGAAGATCTTGGGCAGCTGCGCGCCCGGCTTGTCGAACGACAGCCAGTGGGCGAAGTAGTCGGCGAAGTTGTAGCCGGCGAAGGGCTTCATCGCCATCGAGTCGCGGCGCACCACGCCCACGGCGCCGGTGGCGGCGGCGGTGGTTTCCGAGGCCATCGAGGCGCCCACCAGCACGCCGTGGGTCCAGTCGCGCGCCTCGAACACCAGCGGCACCAGCGATTCGCGGCGGCCGCCGAACATGATTGCGCTCAGCGGCACGCCCTGCGGGTGTTCGGCCATGGCGGTGTAGCTGGGGCAGTTCTTCGCACTGACGGTGAAGCGAGAGTTCGGGTGCGCGGCCGGGCCATTGGCCTTGTCGTACGGACGACCCTGCCAGTCCTTCGCCGGCTCGCCGCCGCCGATGCCTTCCCACCAGGGCTGGTTGTCGGCGGTGACGCCGACGTTGGTGAAGATGGCATCGTGGTGCAGCATCGCCATGGCGTTGGCATTGGTCTTGTCGCTGGTGCCGGGCGCGACGCCGAAGAAGCCGGCTTCCGGGTTGATGGCGTACAGGCGGCCGTCCGGGCCCGGGTGCATCCAGCAGATGTCGTCGCCCACGGTCCACACTTTCCAGCCGTCGCGCAGGTAGCCTTCGGGCGGGATCAGCATGGCCAGGTTGGTCTTGCCGCAGGCGGACGGGAACGCGGCGGCGACGTAGTGCGTTTCGCCCTTCGGGTTCTCGATGCCCACGATCAGCATGTGCTCGGCCAGCCAGCCCTCGGTGCGCGCCTGGTAGCTGGCGATGCGCAGCGCGTGGCACTTCTTGCCCAGCAGCGCGTTGCCGCCGTAGCCCGAGCCGTAGCTCTGGATGGCGAGCTCTTCGGGGAAATGCATGATGAAGCGGCGGTCCGGGTCGAGCTCGCCGATCGAGTGCAGGCCGCGCACGAACGAGCCTTCGCGCTCGATCCTCGCCAGGGCATCGGCGCCCATGCGGGTCATGATGCGCATGTTGGCCGCCACGTACGGGCTGTCGGTGATCTCGACGCCGCAGCGCGACAGCGGCGAATCGATCGGACCCATGCAGTAGGGCACCACGTACAGGGTGCGGCCGCGCATGCAGCCGGCGTACAGCGCGTCCATCTTGGCGTGCGCTTCGGCGGGCGACATCCAGTTGTTGTTCTGGCCCGCGTCTTCCTTGTCCCGGGTGCACACGAAGGTGAGGTGCTCCACGCGCGCCACGTCGCTGGGGCTGGAGCGGTGAAGGAAGCAGTTGGGGTGGGTACCCGGGTTGAGCTGCACCAGGTCGCCGGTGGACAGCATGAGGGCGGTCAGGCGGCTGGCTTCTTCGTCGGAGCCGTCGCACCAGTGGATGGCGGCGGGCTGGGTGAGCTGGGCGACGGACGCCACCCAATCGTTGAGCGCGGCAAGTTTGCTGGACATATCGGGGCCGTCTGATAGGAAAAACAGGGGGGCGGCGCGTCAGGACGGCGCCAGCCCTACATCGCCATTCTAACGGCCCGGTGGCGACCTGTCCCCGAAGGAACGGCGCCACGGGGCGTGTTCACACCGGAATGAGCGTGCTCATCACGTGGCCCACGTAGGCCTCGAACTCGTCGTGGTGCAGGCGCGGCTGGCCCAGCTGCAGCGACAGCTGAAGGAAGCCGACGTAGGCCGCATAGGTGAGGCGCGCCCGGTTCTGGGCGTCCAGGCGCGGCAGCCCGGCCTGGCGGAAGCTGGCGGTGAGGTAGTCCAGGCGCCGCTGGGACACCCGGTGCAGCACGGGCTGCACCACCGGATGGTCCAGCGCCTTGAGCAGCTCGGAATAGATGATGTGCGGCTTGAGTTCGTGGGCCACCAGCTGGAACAGCGCCTTGAGCCGGGCCCGCGGATCGGAAATGGCCTCCAGCTGGCCGAACACGGTTTCCTGTTCCATCACTTCCCAGCGCTCCAGCGCCGCCACCAGCAGCGCTTCACGCGACGGGAAATGCCAGTAGAAGCTGCCCTTGGTGACGCCCAGGCGCCGGGCCAGGGGTTCGACGGCGACGGCGGCAAGGCCCTGCTCGGCGATCACGTCGAGGGCGGCGAGGGCCCAGTCCTCCGCGCTCAGGCGGGTCGGGCGTTCATTCTTGGGTAAGGAGGCGGCCATACGGTTCAGTCTACTGGCTGGGCACGGCTCGGGTAAGCCGCCGATTCCCCGGGATGATGCACCATACGGACTGGTATTGACAGGCCGGGACCGCATACCCATACTCGCCCGTATGGTAATTCCCGCCGCCACCGTCCCGGTGCACGAACCCGCGCCCGTCGCCCTCACTGCGGCCGATGGCGTGGCGCTGGCCGCCGCACGCTGCGAGGGCCGCGGCCCGGGCGTGCTGCTGGCCCACGGCTTCGGCCAGACCCGCCAGGCCTGGCTGCAGACCCAGCGCCGCCTGGCCGGCGCCGGCCACGCCAGCCTGGCCTGGGACGTGCGCGGCCACGGGCAGTCCGGCCGCAACCCGCCGGATTCGCACTACTCGGGCGAACAGTTCGTGGCCGACGTGGGCACCGCCGCCGCCGCGCTGGGCCCCGCGCCCGTGCTGGTGGGCGCCTCGATGGGCGGCCTGACCGGGCTGATGGCCCAGGCCAGCGGCCGCCTGTTCTCGGCGATGGTGCTGGTGGACATCACGCCGCGCTGGGAAGCGGCCGGCGTGGAGCGCATCCTTGGCTTCATGAACGCCCACCCGGAAGGCTTCGACTCCTTCGAGCACGCGGCTGAACAGATCGCGGCCTACCTGCCGCACCGGCGCGGGAAGAAAACGCCGGCGCAGCTGGCGCACCTGCTCAACGCCCGCCCGGACGGCCGCCTGGCCTGGCACTGGGACCCGCGCCTGCTGAGTGAGTTCATCCCGTCCACCGACCAGCTGCAGCACCTGATCGAAGACGCCTGCCGCCAGCTCGACATCCCCGTGCTGCTGGTCAGCGGCGGTCGCAGCGACCTGGTCACCAGCCAGACGGTCGAACATTTTCTAGAGCTGGCGCCCCACGCGCGTCACGTACAACTGCCCGAGGCCACGCACATGGTGGCGGGCGACGACAACGACGCCTTTACCGACACCCTGCTTCACTTCCTGAACGATCACTTCATGCACGACCACTTCCTGCACCACCTGGCCACCCCCACGGCCAACCACGGAGATACGCGATGAGCATCCTTGCCCCCTTCCTCGCGCTGGCGCTGGCGACCCTGCTGGTGGCCTACCACCGCTGGAGCCTCGCGGTGTTCACCGCGCTATCGGCCACGCTGCTGGTCGGCGTGGCGCTGGCCGGCGCCAACCCCACCGCCACCCTGGTGGCCGCGGTGTTGCTGGCCGTGGTCGCGCTGCCGCTGCTGATCACGCCGCTGCGCCAGCCGCTGATCACCGCGCCGCTGCTCAAGTTCTACACCAAGATCCTGCCGCCGCTGTCGGACACCGAAAAGACCGCGCTGGAAGCGGGCACCGTGGGCTTCGAAGGCGAGCTGTTCTCGGGCATGCCCAAGTGGCAGCAGCTGCTGTCCCAGCCCAAGCCGGTGCTCACCGCCGAGGAACAGGCCTTCCTCGACGGCCCGGTGGAACAGGCCTGCCGCATGGCCAACGACTGGGACATCACCCACGTCCGCAACGACCTGCCGCCGGAGCTGTGGGACTACCTGAAGAAGAACAAGTTCTTCGGCATGATCATCCCCAAGGAATACGGCGGCCTGGGCTTCTCGGCGCTGGCGCACCACAAGGTCATCCAGAAGCTGGCCTCGATCTCGGCCACGCTCAGCTCCACCGTCGGCGTGCCGAACTCCCTGGGCCCGGCGGAACTCCTGCTGCACTACGGCACCGACGAGCAGAAGAAGCACTACCTGCCGCGCCTGGCCGACGGCCGCGAAGTGCCCTGCTTCGCGCTCACCGGCCCCACCGCCGGCTCCGACGCCACCTCGCTGCCCGACTACGGCATCGTCTGCGAAGGCGAGTGGAACGGCGCGCGCGTGCTGGGCGTCAAGCTCACCTTCGACAAGCGCTACATCACGCTGGCCCCGGTGGCCACCGTGATCGGCCTGGCCTTCCGCCTGCATGACCCGGACAAGCTGCTGGGCGACCAGTCCGACCGCGGCATCACCCTGGCGCTGATCCCGCGCGACACCGAAGGCCTGAACATCGGCCGCCGCCACTTCCCGCTCAACTGCGCCTTCCAGAACGGTCCGCTGCACGGCAAGGAAGTGTTCCTGCCGCTGAGCCAGCTGATCGGCGGCGAAGACTACATCGGCCAGGGCTGGCGCATGCTGGTGGAGTGCCTGTCGGTGGGCCGCGCCATCACCCTGCCGTCCACGTCCAGCGGCGCGTCCAAGCTGGCCGCGGTGGTCACCGGCGCGTATTCGCGCATCCGCAAGCAGTTCGGCCTGTCCATCGGCCGCTTCGAGGGCGTGGAAGAGGCGCTGGCCCGCATCGCCGGCAATGCCTACGCCTGCGCCGCGCTGTCGCAGTCCACCGCCGCCGCGGTGGATCGCGGCGAGAAGCCGGCCGTGCCCTCGGCCATCGCCAAGTACCACGCCACCGAAATGGCCCGCGCCGTCGCGGCCGACGCCATGGACATCCACGGCGGCAAGGGCGTCATCCTGGGCCCGATGAACTACATGGGCCGCGGCTGGCAGGCGGCGCCGATCTCGATCACGGTCGAGGGCGCCAACATCATGACCCGCAGCCTGATGATCTTCGGCCAGGGCGCCATCCGCTGCCATCCGTGGGTGCTCAAGGAAATGCAGGCCGCCACCCATCCGGACCCGGAGGTGCGGCTGCGCGAGTTCGACACCAACCTGTTCGGCCACATCGGCTTCGCCATTTCCAACGCGGTGCGCAGCTGGGTGTTCGGCCTGACCGGCGCACGCATCGGCGCCGCGCCCGGCGACGCCTACACCAAGCGCTACTACCGCAAGCTCAACCGCTATTCGGCCAACCTGGCGCTGGTGGCCGACACGTCCATGCTGATGCTGGGCGGCAAGCTCAAGTTCAAGGAAAAGCTGTCCGGCCGACTGGGCGACGTGCTCAGCCACCTCTACATCACCAGCGCCATGCTCAAGCGCTACGAGGACGAAGGCCGTCCGGCGGCCGAACAGCCGCTGCTGGCCATCGCCTTCCACGAATCGGCGCACAAGATCGAGCTGGCCCTGTCGGGTGCGCTGCGCAACTTCCCAATCCGCCCGGTGGGCTGGCTGCTGTGGATGCTGGTGTTCCCGTGGGGCCGCCGCGCGCAGGCGCCGTCCGACCGCCTGGGCCGCCGCGCCGCGGCGCTGCTGATGTCGCCGTCCGACGCGCGTGACCGCCTGGCCGAAGGCGTGTTCCTGACGCCCTGCGAGAACAACCCGGCCGGCCGCATCAACAGCTACCTGCCCAAGGTGATCCTGGCCGAACCGGTGGAGCGCAAGTTCCTCAAGGCGCTCAAGAACAGCGACATCGAAGCCCTGGACTTCCCGTCGCAGCTGGCCGAAGGCGTGGCCGAGGGCTGGATCACCGCCGAGGAAAAGCTGCAGCTGGAAGAGCTGCGCACGCTGACCTGGGAAACCATCACCGTGGACGACTTCGACCCGGCCGACCTGGTGTCGGCCTCGCTCAGCCGCAGCACGCCGGCGGCCCAGCACCGCGCCGCCTGACGCCCTGCCGCCAGGCCCCCTGTGGGAGGGCCTTCAGGCCCGATGCTTCTCGCCGAAAGGCATCGGGCCTGAAGGCCCTCCTACATGGCTTATGGAGACACCGCGATGTCCGACACGCCGCTGCTCAGGCTCTACCGCAAGTTCACGCGCTACCCGGCCGGCCACTGGCTGTTCAGCCGCGCGGTGTGCTTCAAGGCGCCCTACTTCGGCAGCATCCGGCCGACCATCCACTTGCTGGAAAACGGCCGCTGCGAGGCCAGCATCCCGCACCGGCGCGCCGTGCAGAACCACATCGGCACCGTGCACGCCATCGCACTGTGCAACCTGGCCGAGCTGTGCGCCGGCGTGATGATAGACGCCTCGCTGCCGCACGACATGCGCTGGATCCCCAAGGGCATGACCGTGCAGTACCTGAAGAAGGCCAAGGGCACGATGCGCGCCGTGGCCACGCCGATGATCCCGATCGTCAGCGCCGGCGCCGGCTACGACCTGCCGATCAATGTGGACGTGGTCGATTCCGCCGGTGAGAAGGTCTTCCACGCCGAAATCCGCATGTGGATGAGCCCCAAGCCGAAGCAATGACACGGCAGGAGGGCCTTCAGGCCCGATGCTTTTGTGCGTAAAGCATCGGGCCTGAAGGCCCTCCCACCGGGATCAGAAGTAGTGGACGGCGACTGCGGCCAGGATGGCCGGCAGCGCCTGCACGTACAGGATCGAGCGCTTGACGGTGGCCGCGCCGAACAGCCCGGCCACCACCACGCAGCCCAGGAAGAACAGGCAGATCGCACGGTCGCCGATCAGCAGGCCCCAGGCCAGGCCGGCGGCCAGGAAGCCGTTGTACAGGCCCTGGTTGGCCGCCAGCTGAGCCGAATCCCGCGCGCGCTGTTCGGTGAGTGCGAACACGCGGCGCCCCAGCGGCCGGGTCCAGAAGAACATCTCCAGCACCATGAAGCCCACGTGCAGCAGGGCGACGAAGGCAGTCAGCACGATCGCAATCAGGGACATGGGCAGGGCTCCGGTCAGTCGGCTAGCGCGGCGGCATGGTGCCGCAGATGGTCTTCGATGAAGCTGGCGATGAAGTAATAGCCGTGGTCGTAGCCCGCGTGCCGGCGCAGCACCAGCCCCTGCCCCGCCTCCGCGCAGGCGGCCTCGAAGCGCTCGGGCTGCAGTTGGGTGGCCAGGAATTTGTCGTCCAGCCCCTGGTCCACCAGGAGGGTGCCGCCGAAGGGGCGGCGCTTCACCAGCTCGCAGGCGTCATGCTCGGTCCAGGCGCGGTGGTGGTCGCCCAGGTAGCGCGAGAACGCCTTCTGGCCCCAGGGCACCTGGCTGGGCGCGACGATGGGCGCGAACGCCGACACGCTCCGGTAGAGGTCGGGGTGGCGCAGCGCCAGCACCAGCGCGCCGTGGCCGCCCATCGAGTGGCCGAAGATGCCGGCCCGCGCCGGATCGACGGCGAAATTCGCGGCGACCA
>DAORUD010000008.1:0-37314 GCA_035433005.1 Arenimonas sp.
GACAAGGATTCCGAGGGCCTGATCCTGCTGACCAGCAACGGCGACATCGTCAACGAAATCCTGCGCGCCGAGAACCACAAGGAAAAGGAATACCTGGTGGGTGTGAACCTGCCGGTGACCGACGAATTCCTGCGCGGCATGGCCCGCGGCGTGCGCATCCACAACGAGATGACGCTGCCCTGCAAGACCCGCAAGATCGCCCGCTACGGCTTCTCGATCGTGCTCACCCAGGGCCTGAACCGGCAGATCCGCCTGATGTCGGCGGCCTTCGGCTACCGCGTCACCCAGCTGCGCCGCATTCGCATCGCCAACGTCCGGCTGGCCGAGATCAAGCCCGGCCGCTGGCGCAACCTCACCGAAGCCGAACTGCGCGGCCTGCTGCCGGGCCGGACCGAGTGGTGAGTGCGATGGCGGCGCCTAACCCCGTTCCCGGAGTGCATTGATGATCCGCAGCGCCATGGTGTTTGTGTTCGCGTTGGCCGCCTCGCCGCTGGCCTTGGCCGTTGCGCCGCTGCCGGCGCCCAAGCCGCTGGCCGCGCCGCCGGCCAACGCCGTCGAAACCGCCAGCGGCATGAGCTATGTCGTGCTCAAGCCCGCCGCCGACGCCACCCGGCTGGCCAGCGGCCCGTTCGTGGAGTTCACCGCCGACACCTGGAGCGCCGACGGCGTGACGCGCGCCAATTCGAAGGAATCCGGCCCGCAGCTGGCGCTGGTGCAGCGGCTGGCGCGCGAACAGCCGGGCCTGGCCCGCGCCATCCTGACCTCGCCCGTGGGCGAAACGCGACGCTGGTGGTTCCAGGCCGACCGTCTCAAGCCCGGCTACGCCGGCATGCCCGACCTGCCGCACGTGGTGGACCTGACCGTGCTGGGCAACAAGGACCCGCTGCGGACGCCGACCGACCTGACGGCGCCGCCGGCGGATGCCCTGCGCACGCCCAGCGGCATTTTCTACCGCGTGCTCCGGAAGGGGCCGGGCGGCCCCAGTCCGACGCTGGCGAGCACGGTGGAAATCCACTACAGCGGCTGGACCAGCTACGGTCGCCTGTTCGACAGCTCGGTGCAGCGCGACGTGCGTGCGGTGTTCCCGCTCGACAAGCTCATCCTGGGCTGGCAGGAAGGCGTGCCGCTGATGTCGCGCGGGGACACGTTCCGGTTCTGGATTCCCGGCAGCCTGGGCTATGACAACGCACCGGCCTCGCCCAACGCGCCGCGCGGCACGCTGGTGTTCGACATCACGCTGTACGACTTCACCAACCCGCGCTGAGCGGGCGGTTCAGCGCAGCAGCCAGGCCGCGGCGCCCAGCCCGGCCACGCGGCCGCTGGCGAACGAGGCGGTGAGCAGGTAGCCGCCGGTCGGCGCCTCCCAGTCCAGCATTTCGCCGGCGACGAACAGGCCCGGGCGCTCGCGCACCATCAGGTGTTCGTCCAGCTGGCCCAGCGTGACGCCGCCGGCGCTGCTGATCGCTTCGGCGATCGGCCGGGGCGCGACCAGGCGCAAGGGCAGGGCCTTGATGGCGGCGGCCAGGCGGATCGGGTCGTCCATGGCGGGCTTGTCCAGCACTTCGCGCAGCAGCGCCGCTTTCACGCCCTCCAGGCCCAGTCGCCGGCGCAGGTGTTCGCTCAGGCTGCGCCCGTTGCGCGGCGCGGCGATGTCGCGGGCCAGGCGGTCGGCGTCGCGGCCGGGGGCCAGGTCCAGCAGCAGCACTGCGTCGCCGTCGCGCGCGATGCGCTCGCGCAGCTCGGCCGACAGCGCGTACACCAGGCTGCCCTCCAGGCCCGTCGCCGTGGCCACGCACTCGCCCTGGCGCCAGGCCGGTTCGCCGGCATCGGGCGCCAGCGCCATGCGCACCGGCTTGATTGGTGCACCGGCGAACCGGCGGGCGAAGAATTCGCTCCAGCCCACGTCGAAGCCACAGTTGGCCGGCAGCAGCGGGGCCACCTGCACGCCGGCCGCGGCCAGCGGCGCCACCCAGGCGCCGTCCGAGCCCAGCTCCGGCCAGCTGCCGCCGCCCATCGCCAGCACCGTGGCGCCGGCGGCATGGCGCCGCTCGCCGTCGGGGGTGTCGAACACCAGTGCGCCGTCGTCGGCGAAACCGCGCCAGCGGTGCAGCACGTGGAAGCGCACGCCCTGTTCGCGCAGTCGCCGTACCCAGCCCCGCAGCAGCGGCGCGGCCTTGAGGTCGGTGGGGAAGACGCGGCCCGAACTGCCCACGAACGTGTCCACGCCCAGGCCCCGGGCCCATTCGCGCAGGGCGTCGGCGTCGAAACCCTGCAGCCACGACGACACTTCGTGGCGGCGCTCGCGGAAGCGGCGGGCGAAGGCCGCGGGGGGCTCGCTGTGGGTCAGGTTCAGGCCGCCTTTGCCAGCGATCAGGAACTTGCGGCCCACCGAACCCTTGGCTTCGAACAGGTCGACCGCAAGGCCGGCGGCGCGCGCCACTTCGGCGGCCATCAGTCCGGCCGGTCCGCCGCCGATGATGGCGACACCGGGTTGGTTTGGAGTTTGCATGGTGCGATTCTCTCACGTGCCTTCCGCCCCATGAGACCCGGATGCCCTATACCCCTATCGTCGCCACCCTCGGCTATGTGCTGTCACCCGACGGTCGCCGCTGCCTGATGGTCCATCGCAACGCACGCCCCGGCGACCAGCACCTGGGCAAGTACAACGGGCTGGGCGGCAAGCTGGAGCCGGACGAGGACGTCATGGCCGGCATGCGCCGGGAAATCCTGGAAGAGGCGGGCATCGAGTGCGTGTCCCTGCAGCTGCGCGGCACCATCAGCTGGCCCGGCTTCGGCAAGCAGGGCGAGGACTGGCTGGGCTTCGTCTTCCTGGTGGACCGGTTCCTGGGCGAGCCGCCGCCGCGCAACGACGAGGGCGACCTGGCCTGGGTGGCGGTGGACGACCTGGCCTCGCTGCCGCTGTGGGAAGGCGACCGGCATTTCCTGCCGCTGGTGTTCGACGGCGACCCGCGGCCGTTCCACGGCGTGATGCCCTACCGGGACGGGCGCATGCAGTCCTGGCGGTACTCGCGTTGAAATGCCGTCAAGTTCTGGCAAATGCGGCGATATGATGTCATTGGTGTTTCAATTGCGCGATTGAATCAGGCGCGAGGAAAGCCCGGATAACCTAATTTTTACGCCGTGGAACGTATGATCCACGGGCTGGAACGCGCCGTCAGGCCTGTCCAGAGGCAACCCGCTTCCCTTTGCGATCGCCCGCCCCGCATTGCCGGGGCCCACCGCCGCCTGGCTTGGGCAGCGGGACGGTCGCTCTGCCCATCCCTTACGCCAAGGAGCGCCGCATGACCGATACCACGAACAGCATTTCCGACCTGATCGAAATCAGCGAAGACGGGATGGCGTTCTACGAAGAAGCGGCGCAGAAGGTGAAGGACAAGAAACTCAGCACGCTGTTCACCCGCCTGGCCAAGGCCAAGTCGGACTTCGCGCAGGAGCTGTCGGGCGAGGTCAAGCCGGTGGCCGCCGGCAAGAAGAAGGCGGCCAAGAAGGCCGACGGCCCGCTGGGCGAGCTGAGCAAGGCCTACGCCGGCCTGCTCAAGCAGTGGCCCGAGTCGGGCACCGAGCGCTACACCCGCATGGCCGAAGTCGAAGGCCAGCTGCAGGTGACGTTCCAGAAGGTCGTGCTGGACCGTGACCACAGCTTCGTGGTGCGCGTGCTGGCCAAGCAGTACGTCAGCAAGGCCGAGATCCTGAACAAGGAACTGCGCGCCTGCCAGCGCATTGCCTGACGGGAGCCGCCAGGCGCCGGCCTCCGCCGCGCCGCAGGTGAAAAAAAACCGCCCGGGTCACCCCGGGCGGTTTTTTGTTGGGCGAAGCCGGTGGCTTACTTGCTGCCGCCCACCGGGTTGTCCAGGCCGCGGCGCACCAGCAGCGGGCCGACCTTGGGGTCGCGGCCGCGGAAGTCGCGGAACAGCTGCATGGCGTCCACGCTGCCGCCGCGCGAGAGCAGGGTCTGGCGGAAGTGGTCGCCGTTCTCGCGCTTGAGGCCGCCGTTCTCCTTGAACCATTCCACCGACTCGGCGTCCAGCACTTCGCTCCACAGGTAGGCGTAGTAGCCGGCCGAGTAGCCGCCCATGATGTGCGAGAAGTAGGTGCTGCGGTAACGCGGCGGCACCGGGGCGTAGTCCACGCCGGCTTCCTTCAGCGCCTGGACCTCGTAGGCCAGGGTGTCGGCGGGCACCTGGTCGGCCTTGAGCTGGTGCCACTTCTGGTCAAGCATCGCGGCGGCCAGGTATTCGGTGGTGGCGTGGCCCTGGCCGAACTTCTCGGCGGCCAGCACCTTGTCCAGCAGCGCCTGCGGGATCGGCTCGCCGGTCTCGTGGTGCTTGGCGTAGTTGGCCAGGATGGACGGGTAGGTGGCCCACATCTCGTTGACCTGCGACGGGTACTCGACGAAGTCGCGCGGCACGCTGGTGCCCGAGAACATCGGGTACTTCACGTTCGAGAACAGGCCGTGCAGCGCGTGGCCGAACTCATGGAACATGGTGGTCACTTCGTCGAAGGTCATCAGCGTGGGCTGGCCTTCGGACGGCTTGGGGATGTTGAGGTGGTTGGCGACCACCGGCTGGGTGCCGGTCAGGCCGTTCTGCGGCACGTAGGCGTTCATCCAGGCGCCGCCACGCTTGCTGGAGCGGGCGTAGAAGTCGCCCAGGAACAGGCCCAGCGGCTTGCCGTCGGCCTCGAACACTTCCCACACGCGCACGTCCGGGTGGTAGGTCGGCAGGTCTTTGCGCTCCTTGAACGTCAGGCCGTACAGCTGGCCCGCCGCGTGGAAGACGCCGTTCACCAGCACGCTGTCGAGTTCGAAGTAGGGGCGCAGCTGCGACTCGTCGAAGTCGAACTGCTGCTGGCGCGCCTTCTCGGCGTAGAACGCCCAGTCCGCGGCCTCGAGCTGGAAGCCGCCGCCCTCGGCGTCAATGATGGCCTGCATGTCGGCGGCCTCGCGGCGGGCGTTGGCCACCGCGGCCGGGGCCAGGTCGGCCATCAGCTTGTTGACGGCGTCCACGGTCTTGGCGGTTTCGTCTTCCAGCACGTAGGCAGCGTGGGTGTCGTAGCCCAGCATCGCGGCGCGCTCGGCGCGCAGCTTGGCCACGCGGGCGACGATGTCGCGGTTGTCGAACTCGCCGCCGCGGCTGCCGCGGGTCAGCGACGCGTCCATGATCTTCTTGCGCAGCTCGCGGTTGGTCAGGCTGGCCAGCGGCGGCTGGCCGCTGGTGTTCTGCAGGGCGATCAGGTACTGGCCTTCCTTGCCCGCGGCCTTGGCGGCTTCGGCGGCGGCGGTGATGGCTTCCGGCGACAGGCCGTCGAGCTCGGCCACGTCGGTCACCAGCACGCCCGAGGCGTTCACTTCCTTGAGCACGTTCTGGCTGAAGGTGGTGGCCAGCGAGGCCAGCTCGGAGTTCATCGCCTTGAGCTTGTCCTTGTCGGCGTCGGACAGGTTGGCGCCGGCGCGGATGAAGTCGGTGTGGTAGCGCTCGAGCAGGCGCAGCGACTCGGCGTCCAGGCCCAGCTGGTCACGGCCGTCGTAGAGCTGCTTGATGCGGGCGAACAGCTTGCCGTCGAGCAGGATGGCGTCCTGGTGCGCCGCGAACTTCGGCGCCATGTCGGCCTGCACGGCCTGGATGGCCGGGTTGGTGTTGGCGCCCGCCAGGTTGCCGAACACGGCCGACGTGCGGTTGAGCAGGGCGCCGGTGTTTTCCAGCGCCACGATGGTGTTCTCGAAGGTGGCGGGCTCGGCGCTGTTGGCGATGGCGTCCACTTCGGTGCGCTGCTCGCTCATGCCGCGCTCGAGCGCCGGGGCGTAGTGCTCGTCCTTGATCTTGTCGAACTGCGGCATCTGGTAGGGCAGCGGGCTGACGGCGAAGAACGGGTTGGCGGTCTCTTCGGCGGCGGCCGCGGGCTGCTCGGCCACGGGCGCGCTGGGGGCTTCGGTCTTGCTGCAGGCCGTGACGGACAGGCCGAGCGCCGCGGCCAGGGCGAGGGAAAGGCGGTGGGTCTTCATTCGGGGTTCCTTGCTGGGTTCGAGCCCGCGCGGGGCGGGGATTCATCGCGCTGGAAGGGTACCGCAAGCGGCAGTCCGGCCCAGCCATGACCAATGGCAGGGTCGCGCCCGGATTGCGCTAATCTCCCCGTTCCCCCACCGGAGCCACGCCGCCATGACCACCGCCTACGACTTCAGCGCCCGAGACATCGACGGCAGGGAGAAATCCCTGGCCGACTACAAGGGCAAGGCCATGCTGGTGGTGAACACCGCATCCAAGTGCGGCTTCACGCCGCAGTACACGGGCCTGGAAAAGCTTTCGCAGGAGTTCAAGGACCAGGGCCTGGTGGTGCTGGGCTTCCCCTGCGACCAGTTCGGCCACCAGGAGCCGGGCGACGAGGCCGAGATCAAGAATTTCTGCTCGCTGACCTACGACGTCAGCTTCCCCATGTTCGCCAAGGTGGACGTGAACGGACCCAAGGCGCACCCGCTGTTCCAGTGGCTCAAGGCCGAGAAGTCGGGCCTGCTGGGCCTGGAAGGCATCAAGTGGAACTTCACCAAGTTCCTGGTGGGCAAGGACGGCACGGTGCTCAAGCGCTACGCGCCCACCGACACCCCGGAAAAGATCGGCAAGGACCTCAGGAAGATCCTGGGCTGAGGCCCAGGCCTTATCGCCGGCCGGGCTACTTCTCGACGAAGGCCCGCTCGAACACGTATTCGCCCGGCGTGCCGATGCGCGGCGCGGCCTTGAAGCCGCGGCCGTCGAGGATGGCGCGGAAATCGGCCAGCATCTGCGGGCTGCCGCAGATCATGGCCCGGTCCCGGGCCGGGTCCAGCGGGTCCAGGCCCAGGTCGGCCATCATGCGGCCGCTGTCCATCAGGTCGGTCAGGCGCCCCGGGTGGCGGAACGCCTCGCGGCTCACGGCCGGGTAGTACAGCAGCTGGCGCGAAATCATTTCGCCCAGGTGCTCGTGGCGGGGCAGTTCGTTGACGATGTAGTCGTGGTAGGCCAGGTCGCGGATTTCGCGCACGCCGTGGGTCAGGATCACCTTGTCGAACCGCTCGTAGACCTCCGGGTCCTTGATCACTCCCAGGAAGGGCGCCAGGCCGGTGCCGGTGGCCAGCAGGTACAGGTTGCGGCCCGGGTGAAGGTCGCTGATGAGCAGGGTGCCGGTGGGCTTGCGGCTGACCAGCAGGTCGTCGCCGGGCTGGATGTGCTGCAGGCGGGACGTCAGCGGGCCGTTGGGCACCTTGATGCTGAAGAACTCCAGGTGCTCCTCCCAGTTGGCGCTGGCGATGGAGTAGGCCCGCATCAGCGGCCGCCCCTCGACCTCCAGGCCGATCATCACGAACTGGCCGTTCTCGAAGCGCAGGCCGTCGTCCCGGGTGGTGGTGAAGCTGAAATAGGCCTCGTTCCAGTGCCGTACGGTGAGCACGCGCTCGGTGGCGAAGGCGGACATGGGGGGAGCGGGCCTGAGAAGGGGGTTGGGGACCCCGGATTGTACCCGATTGGCAATCGTCCCCAGAAGCGAGTATGGTCGGCGTACTACGGTTACCGCCAACCGGTCAACCGTGGTTACCCATCATTTTGTTACAACAAGGATTAGAGATATGTCGGATCGTCAGACTGGAACCGTGAAGTGGTTCAACGACGCCAAGGGCTTTGGCTTCATCACCCCGGAAAGCGGCGAGGACGTGTTTGTCCACTTCCGTTCCATCCAGGGCACCGGCTTCAAGTCCCTGCAGGAAGGCCAGAAGGTCTCCTTCAAGGTCGTGAAAGGCCAGAAGGGCATGCAGGCGGATGAAGTGCAGCCGATGTAAGGTTGCCTGCCGCCAGGCAGCTTGAACTAGCCCCGGTCGGCAACGACCGGGGCTTTTTCTTTGTCGCGTCGCCAGGCTTCGCGGGCCGGCGGATTTGCGCGGGAAGGGCGCTTGTCCTAGCCTATGCGACCTTTTCCCGCCTCCGGGCTCTCCGGCCAGGCTTGCCTTCCAAGGATTCCCATGCAGATCGCCGAGCGCACCGTCGCGTCCTTCCACTACACCCTGACCAATGACGCGGGCACGGTCATCGATTCCTCGGCGGGCGCCGACCCGCTCACCTACCTGCACGGCGTGGGCAACATCGTGCCGGGCCTGGAGAAGGCGATGGAAGGCCGCGGCGCCGGCGACAAGTTCGACGTCAAGGTGTCGCCGGAGGAAGGCTACGGCACCCCGAACGACATGCTGATCCAGGTGGTGCCGCGCGAGGCGTTCCAGGGCGTGGACGAGATCGAAGTGGGCATGCAGTTCCAGGCGCAGACCCCGCAGGGCGCCATCTCGGTGGTCATCGCCAAGATCGAAGACGGCATGGTCACCGTGGACGGCAACCACCCGCTGGCCGGCCAGAACCTGAACTTCGCCATCGAGGTGGTCGAAGTGCGCGCGGCTTCGGAAGAAGAAGTCATGCACGGCCACGTGCACGGCGCCGGCGGCCACCACCACTGAACGCCTCCGGCCAGCGCGGTCGGCTGATCGCCTCGGACGACGAGCTGCGGGCGCTGCTGGCCCGCACCCGCCGCATCGCGGTGCTGGGCATCAAGACCCTCACCCAGCGCGGGCAGCCCGCCATCGAAGTGCCGCGCTACCTCGAGCGCGCCGGCTTCGACCTGGTGCCGGTGCCGGTGTACTACCCGGACGTGGAACAGATCCTCGGCCGCCCGGTTTTCCGGCGGCTGGTGGACGTGCCGGGCCCGGTGGACCTGGTGAACGTTTTCCGCAAGAAGGCCGACCTGGCCGGGCACCTCGACGACCTCCTGGCCAAGCGGCCCGCCGCGGTCTGGCTGCAGTCGGGCATCCGCGACGACGCCTTCGCCGAAGCGCTGCTGGCGGCCGGCATCGACGTGGTGCAGGACCGCTGCATCATGGTGGACCACCGGCGGCTGTTCGCCGCCTGAGGCGCCGCCTTCAGCCCCCGGCGCGCGGCTTGCCGCGCCGGAATGCCAGCAGATGCTGCGCGACGATGCCCTCGGGCACCGACGCGGGGTCGAGCACGCCGTACTCCGCGGGCCAGCTGCCGTCGCGCGGCAGCCGGAAGGTTCCCATCAGCATGTCCACCAGCGGCAGGTGGATGGCGTAATTGACGTCCACGCAGGCCGGATCGCGCGCGTGGTGCCAGTGGTGGTAGCGCGGCAGCACAAGCACGTACTCCAGCCAGCCCGGGCGCAGGCCCAGGTTGGCGTGGGCCAGCACGGCCTGCAGGCCCACCAGGATCACGTAGGCATTGATGGCCGCCTGCCCGAAGCCCAGCACCACCAGCGGCAGCAGCACCATGCCGCGCGTGAGCACGATCTCGAGCAGGTGCATGCGCGAGCCGGCCAGCCAGTCCATATGGGTGCTGCTGTGGTGCACGCAGTGCAGTCGCCACAGCCAGTCCCACCGGTGGCAGGCGCGGTGCAGCGCGGCCTGGGCCAGGTCGGCACACAGCACGGCCAGCACGAACTGCAGCCACCACGGCAGCGACTGGATGGCCGCCTGCAGCGGGGGAAACGCCGCCAGCGCGGCCACCTGCGTGGTCCACGCCGTCACCAGGATCAGGATGAACTGCACCAGCACGTGGCTGGTGAAGAAATACGCCACGTCGGTGCGCCAGCCCGGACGCAGCGGCGACTGCCGGACGCGCCCGAACACGCGTTCGATCGGAATGAACACCAGCGCCGAGAACAGCAGCGACACCACGAACCAATCCAGGCCCAGCGACCAAGGGGTCTGGCCGATCGGATCCAGCTGCACGTCGGTGCCGCCCAGCAGTACCGCGGCAGTGGCCGTGGCCACACCCACCAGCGCCACGCGGCGATTGCGCCCACGGAGGATGGCCAGCGTGCCCAGCACGAAGGCCGCCACCAGCCCGGCCAGCAGCAGTTGGCGCGCAAACGCCTCGGAATAGACCGCGCGGAAATCGCGACTGGTCAGCCACTGCGGGAAATGGAAGCACAGCACCGCCAGCAGGCTCAGCGAACCCAGCCACGCGGAAAGGTGCGCTAACCACGATAGACGTTCTGTACTCATCGCCGCCTGATCATTGTTTCGTTGACGATATCGCAACCGCACCGCCGCGCAAGCCGCAGCCGCGCGATACAATCCGCAATCCCCGAACCGCTCGACACCTGTGATCGACCTGCCCCCCGACATCCATCTCAAGTTCGAGGACCGCCTCGATTACCTGTACGCCGAAGTCACCGGCCCGCGCGACAGCCGCGCCATTTCCACCGCCTACTGGATGCGCATCGCGCGCCAATGCGAGGCGCGCAAGGCGCGCAAGCTGATGGTGGTGGAGAACCTGGGCGACTTCGAAGGCGAGCGCGACATGGCCGACATGGTGGACGCCATCATCGCCATGGGCATGGACCGCCTGAAGGTGGCCTTCGTCACCAGCCGCGTGGAAGACATGCCGCGGCTCGAGCACGGCGAGATCCTCGCCATCGAACGCGGCGCCAACGGCCGCGTGTTCGAAAGCACCGCGCTGGCCGAACGCTGGCTCCGCCACGGCGGCGTGTGACGATCAGGCGGGCGTCACCGTTACCTCAAGGCCGTTGAGCGCGGCGTTGCCAGAAGGGCCGTCCAGCGCCGACGCATCGGTCAGGTCGTTGTAGCTGGCGCCGGCCACGGCGCTGGCGCGTGCCTGCCTTGTGCCGGGCCGGTCGTGGCCGAAACCATGTGGCAGGCAGGCCACGCCGGGCATCAGCGCGTCGCTGGCGCGGGCCTCCACTTCCACCGTGCCCACGGCCGAGGCCACGACGACGCGCCCGCCTTCGGCGATGCCGCGGCGGGCCAGGTCGTCCGGATGCATCAGCAGGTGGTGGCGCGGCTTCCCCTTCACCAGCCGCGGCGCGTTGTGCATCCAGGAGTTGTTGCTGCGCACGTCGCGCCGGCCGATCAGGCGCAGTGCGCCATCGGTCGCGGCGGGCGCCGGCGCCGCCAGCCGCTGCAACTCGGCCAGCACCAACGGCGGAGCGCACTCGATGCAGCCGCTGGCGGTTTCCAGGCGCGCCAGCAGGGAAGGGCGCAGCGGCCCCAGGTCGAGCCCGTGCGGCGCCTGCGCCAGCTGCTCCACGGTGATGCCGGAGCCGCCGTGCAGCAAGCCCTGGCCGATCATCGCCAGCGGTGGCGGCAGTGCGCGGACGGGTTTGCCCGCAGCGTTGGCATAGGCGGCAGAGAGGCCGTTGATGATTTCCCAGTCCGCGCGCTCGTCGTCGCGACGCTCGCGCAGCGGCAGGCTCAGCCGGGCCACGCGCCGCACCGCGAACGCATTGAAGTGCAGGTCGTAGTGCGGCTGCGTCAGCGGCGAGGCCGGCGGCAGGATGAGGTCGGCGTGGCGGGTGGTCTCGTTGAGGTAGATGTCCACGGACACCATGAACTCCAGCGACGACAGCGCCCTGTCCAGGCCGCGCCCGTCGGGCGTGGACAGCACCGGATTGCCGGCGCAGGTCAGCAGTGCGCGCACCTGGCCTTCGCCGGGCGTCAGGATTTCCTCGGCCAGCACGGCCACCGGCAGTTCGCCGGCGAACTCGGGCAGCCCGCGCACGCGGCTGCGCCAGCGGTCGCGCTGTCCCGGTGAGGCACCGGGGCCGGTGACCGGAATCACGGGCTCGTTGGGCAGCGAACCGCCTTCGCGGTCGAGGTTGCCGGTGACCAGGTTCAGCAGCTGGATCAGCCACTGGCACAGCGTGCCCCAGACCTGGGTGGACACGCCCATGCGGCCATACGCCACTGCCGACGGCGCGGCGCGGAATTCGGCGGCGATGCGCGCGACGGTGGCGCGGCCGATGCCGGTGCGCGCGTGCACATCGCCGGTGTCCACGGCGCGGATGGCGGCCAGGGCCTGGTCGAGCTGGCTGAGCTTGCCGGCGTAGGCGGCGATGCGCGGCGGGCCCAGCGCCAGCACTTCCTGCAGCAGCGCCAGCAGGAACCAGGCATCGCTGCCCGGCCGGATGAACAGGTGCTCGCTGGCGGCCTCGGCGGTTTCGGTGCGGCGCGGGTCCACCACCACCAGCCTGCCGCGCCGGACCAAGGCATCAAGGCGTTTGGCGATGCCCGGCGCGGTCATCAGGCTGCCGTTGGACGCCACCGGGTTGGCGCCGAGCATCAGGAAATAGTCCGTGCGGTCGACGTCCGGGATGGGCAGCAGGAACTGGTGCCCGTACATCATCCAGTCCACCAGCTGGTGCGGCCACTGGTCCACCGACGAGGCGCTGAAGATGTTGCGGGTGCGCAGCGACTTCAGCAGCGAGGGCAGGTAGGCGATGTGGCCGAAGTGGTGGATGTTGGGGTTGCCCAGGTAGGCCGCGACGGCGTCGGCCCCGTGTTCGCGCTGGACGGCGGCCAGGCGCTCGCCGGCCTCGGCGAACGCCTCGTCCCAGCCGATCTCCTGCCACTGGTCGCCCCGGCGGCGCATTGGCCGGCGCAGGCGGTCGGGGTCGGCCTCCAGGTCCAGCAGGGCATTGCCCTTGGGGCAGACGTGGCCGCGGCTGAACGGGTCGGCGGCGTCGCCTCGGATCGCCACCAGGTCCTCGCCTTCGTACTGCAGCTCCAGGCCGCAGATGGCCTCGCACAGCGGGCAGGCGCGAAAGCGGGAATGGCGGGCCATGGCAACGTCCGGAGGGGCAATGGCCCGAGTTTAGGTCAGGCATGCGGGCTTCGGGGCCCCGGGCGCGGTAAACTGGCCGGATGTCCCTGATCTCACTCCAAGGCGTCGACTTCAGCGTCGGCGGCCCGCTCCTGCTCGACGCCGTGAACCTGACCATCGAACGCAACGAACGCGTTTGCATCGTCGGCCGCAACGGCGCCGGTAAATCCACCCTGCTGCGGCTGCTGTCGGGCGAACTCGTCCCCGACGACGGCGTGCTGACCCGCGCCGGCCGCATCGCCGGCCTGGCCCAGGAAGTGCCCAAGGACCTGGGCGGCAGCGTGTTCGACGTGGTGTCCATGGGGCTGGGCGAGCTGGGCGCCGACCTGGCCCGCTACCACCACATGCTGCACGACGGCATGGACATCGACATGGACGAGCTGGGCACCGTGCAGGCCCGCATCGAGGCCGGCAACGGCTGGCAGATCGAACAGCGCGTCGAACAGGTCATCAGCAAGCTCGACCTGCCCGAGGACGCCGAATTCGCGGCGCTGTCGGGCGGCATGAAGCGCCGCGTGCTGCTGGCCCAGGCCCTGGTGGCCGCGCCCGACCTGCTGCTGCTGGACGAACCCACCAACCACCTGGACATCGAGTCGATCGCCTGGCTGGAAGAGTTCCTGAAGAACTTCGGCGGCAGCGTGGTCTTCGTCACCCATGACCGCGAGTTCCTGCGCAACCTGGCCACCCGCATCATCGAAATCGACCGCGGCCAGGTGACCAGCTGGCCCGGCGACTACGACAACTTCCTGCGCCGCCGCGAAGAACGCCTGCACGCCGAGGCCCAGGCCAACGCGCTGTTCGACAAGAAGCTGGCGCAGGAAGAAGTGTGGATCCGCCAGGGCATCAAGGCCCGGCGCGTGCGCAACGAAGGCCGCGTCACCGCGCTCAAGGCCCTGCGCCGCGAGCGCGCCGAGCGGCGCGAACAGACCGGCAACGTCAAGCTGGCCGCCGCCGGCGCCGAGAAGTCGGGCCGCAAGGTGTTCGAGGCCAAACACGTGGACTTCGCCTACGGCAACCGCGTGCTGGTGCGTGATTTCAGCACCGTCATCCAGCGCGGCGACAAGATCGGCCTGATCGGTCCGAACGGCTCGGGCAAGACCACCCTGCTCAAACTGCTGCTGGGCCAGCTGCAGCCCACGGCGGGCACGGTGCAGGTGGGCACCAACCTGGAAATCGCCTTCTTCGACCAGCTGCGCGGCGCGCTGCGCGAGGACTGGAACGCGCTGGACAACGTGTCCGAAGGCCGCGAGTTCATCGAAATCAACGGCAGCCGCAAGCACGTGATGGGCTACCTGCAGGACTTCCTGTTCAGCCCCGAGCGCGCGCTGTCGCCCATCACCAAGCTCTCGGGCGGCGAACGCAACCGCCTGCTGCTGGCGAAACTCTTCGCCAAGCCGTCCAACCTGCTGGTGATGGACGAACCCACCAACGACCTGGACGTGGAAACCCTCGAGCTGCTCGAGGAGCTGCTGATTGACTACCCCGGCACCCTGATCCTGGTGTCGCACGACCGCGCCTTCCTCGACAACGTCGTCACCAGTTCGCTGGTGATGGAGGGCAACGGGCGGGTAGGGGAGTACGTGGGCGGCTACACCGACTGGCTGCGCCAGCGCCCCATCGCCCAGCGCATCGCCGCGGCGGCCGCCGCCACCAGTGCGCCCAGGCTCACGCCCCAGGTCGCCGCCAAGCCCGTGGCGGCCGCGCCCGTGGTTGCCGAGCCCGCCAAGCGCAAGCTCTCGTACAAGGAACAGCGCGAACTCGAGCAGTTGCCCGCGCTGATCGAGCGGCTGGACGGCGAGATCGCCGCGCTGACAACGCAGATCCAGGACCCGGCGTTCTATCGCCAGGGCCCCGAGGCCGTGACCACCGCCAACACCCGCCTGTCCGCGCTGCAGTCCGAGCTCGAGCAGGCCTACGCCCGCTGGCAGGCCCTCGAGTAACCCGCGCCCTGTAGGAGGGCCTTCAGGCCCGACGCGTCTGCGCCAAAGGCATCGGGCCTGAAGGCCCTCCTACAGGGGGCGGGGGACATCGGGGTAAAATGGCGGCCTCGCGAATCGCCCGAAGGCCCGCCGTGTCCCAGCCGATCAAGCAGGAAGACTTCATCCAGAGCGTCGCCGACGCGCTGCAGTACATCTCGTACTACCACCCGGTGGACTACATCCGGAACCTCGCCGCTGCCTACGAGCGCGAGGAATCCACTGCGGCCAAGGACGCCATCGCGCAGATCCTGATCAATTCCCGCCTGTGCGCCGAAGGCCACCGGCCCATTTGCCAGGACACCGGCATCGTCACCGTGTTCCTCGAGATCGGCATGGACGTGCGCTGGGCCGACGCCACCATGGGCGTGGAGGACATGGTGAACGAAGGCGTGCGCCGCGCCTACGGCCACCCCGACAACAAGCTGCGCGCCAGCGTGCTGGCCGACCCGGCCGGCAAGCGCACCAACACGAAGGACAACACGCCCGCCGTGGTGAACCTCAAGGTGGTGCCCGGCGACACGGTGGACGTGATTGTTGCGGCCAAGGGCGGCGGCAGCGAGGCCAAGTCCAAGTTCGCCATGCTCAATCCGTCCGACTCCATCGTGGACTGGGTGCTCAAGACCGTGCCCACCATGGGCGCCGGCTGGTGCCCGCCGGGCATGCTGGGCATCGGCATCGGCGGTACGGCGGAAAAAGCCATGCTGCTGGCCAAGGAAGCGCTGATGGAGCCCATCGACATCACCGACCTGCAGGCCCGCGGCGCCAGCAACCGCGCCGAGGAACTGCGCCTTGAGCTGTACGAGAAGGTGAATGCGCTGGGCATCGGCGCCCAGGGCCTGGGCGGCCTGACCACGGTGCTCGACATCAAGGTCAAGGACTACCCCACGCACGCCGCCAACCTGCCCGTGGCGATGATCCCCAACTGCGCCGCCACGCGCCACGCGCACTTCACGCTCGATGGCAGCGGTCCGGTGATGCTGGACCCACCGTCGCTGGAAGACTGGCCCAAGCTCACCTACGACACCTCCAAAGGCCGCCGGGTGGACCTGGACACGATCACCCGCGAGGACGTCGCCGGCTTCAAGCCCGGCGAGGTGCTGCTGCTCAACGGCAAGCTGCTCACCGGCCGCGACGCCGCGCACAAGCGCATGGTGGACATGCTCAACCGCGGCGAGCCGCTGCCGGTGGACCTGCGCGGCCGGTTCATCTACTACGTCGGCCCGGTGGACCCGGTGCGCGACGAAGTGGTGGGCCCGGCCGGCCCCACCACCGCCACCCGCATGGACAAGTTCACCGAACAGGTGCTGGCCCAGACCGGGCTGATGGGCATGGTGGGCAAGGCCGAGCGCGGCCCGGCCGCCATCGAAGCCATCCGCAGGCACGGCTCGGTCTACCTGATGGCCGTGGGCGGCGCCGCCTACCTGGTGTCCAAGGCCATCAAGGCCTCGCGCGTGGTCGGGTTCGCCGACCTGGGCATGGAGGCCATCTACGAGTTCGAGGTCCGGGACATGCCGGTCACCGTGGCCGTGGACTCCACCGGCGAGTCGGTGCACCGCACCGGGCCGCGGGAGTGGCAGTCCCGGATAGGCAAGATTCCGGTCGTGCTGGACTGACCCGCCGCCCGGACCTGAACGGGAGCAGGGGCTTGACGGGCAAGCCCCCGAAAGTGTTGGCATTCCTTCCGGGAAAGGCGTATCGTCCCCGGCGACTGTGTTTGCGAAGGGTCACTGTGAATCGTGGCCTGATGCGGTAGATCCACCGATCCGCTACATCTTTTCACCTCGCTCTCCTTGCAACCCCAGTCGCGCGGCAGCTTCTGCCGACGCTTCTTTTACTTTGTTCCAAGGAGATTCAAATGTCGGATCGTCAGATCGGTACCGTTAAGTGGTTCAACGACGCCAAGGGCTTCGGCTTCATCAGCCGCGAGAACGGCGAAGACGTCTTCGTGCACTTCCGCTCCATCCAGGGCACGGGCTTCAAGTCCCTGCAGGAAGGCCAGAAGGTTTCCTTCAAGCTCGTCAAGGGCCAGAAGGGCATGCAGGCTGACGAAGTGCAGCCCATGTAATCCAATCCTCACGGATTGAGCGAAGGCCCCGGGTGGCAACACCCGGGGCTTTTCTTTTGCGGCGTGCGCCGCGGCCGCCCGGCCATCGTATGCTTCAGGTCCCTCCCGGCCGGAAGCCTGCATGTACACCCTCTACTATTCCCCCGGCGCCGCCAGCCTGGTGGTGCACTGGCTGCTGATTGAAATCGGCGCCCGGCACGAGCTGCGCAAGCTCGACCTGCAGGCCGGCGAACACAAGCGCCCCGAGTACCTGGCCGTGAACCCCAATGGCGTGGTGCCGACGCTGCTGGTGCACGGCGAACCGCTCACCGAGTCGGCGGCGCTGGTGCTGCACCTGGCCGATGCGCATCCTTCCTTCGGCCTGGCGCCGGAGCCGGGCAGCGTCGAACGCGGCCGCTACTACCAGTGGATCCTGCACCTGGCCAACACCCTGCAGCCGGCCTTCCGCACCTGGTTCTACCCGGGCGAGGCGGCCGGCGACGCCAATGCCGAGGCGGCCAAGGAGCTGGCGCGCCAGCGCATCGTAGGCTGCTGGGACCGCATCGAGGCGCACCTGGCCAAGCGCGGTCCCTACCTGTTGGGGGCCTCCGCCAGCGCCGCCGACTTCCACCTCACCATGCTGATGCGCTGGTCGCGCAACATGCCGCGCCCGGCCACCCAGTGGCCGCAGCTCGAAGCCCTGGCGCAGCGCATGAAGGCACGGCCGTCGTTCCGCACCCTGTACGAGCGCGAAGGGCTCACCGAGTGGGCGTGAGCCCGTGAACAAGCCGGCGTGCGTGCTGCTGGCCGGGGCATCGGGCCTGGTGGGGCAGGCGGTGCTGCAGCGGCTGCTGGCCCAGGCCGATGGCCCGCGCATCCTGGCCCCGGTGCGGCGGGCCCTGCCGACGGCGTCACCGCGCCTGGTCACGCTGGTGTCGGGGCTGGAACCCGACGCCGACGCCGCGCTCGTGCAGCGTCTCCAGGGCGAGGCACCGGTGCTCGACGCCTACGTGTGCTGCCTGGGCAGCACGATAAAAAATGCCGGTTCGCGCGAAGCCTTCCTGGCCGTGGACCGCGAGCTGGTGCTGCGCCTGGCCACGATCGCCCGCCGCCTGGGCGCACGCCAGGCGGTGCTGGTGTCATCGGTGGGCGCCAGCGCCCAGTCGGGAAACTTTTACCTGCGCGTCAAGGGTGAAACCGAGCGCGCGCTGGGCGACGTCGGCTTCGAGCGCGTGGACCTGCTGCGGCCCGGCCTGCTGCTGGGCGAGCGCGACGAATCCCGTCCAGGCGAGGCCATCGCCCGCGCCCTCACGCCCCTCACCAACCCGCTGCTGCGCGGCCCGCTGCGCCGCTACCGCGGCATCGCCGCCAGCGACGTGGCCGCCGCGGCGGTGGCGCTGTTGGGCCGGGACGCGCCCGGCCGCTTCGCGCACGAAAACGCCGACCTGATGGCCCTCGCGGCTAGTTGACCCCGGCCAGGCCCACGCGCAGCAGCTTGCCCTTGGCGTCGTCGGTCAGCAGGTACAGGTAGCCGTCCGGCCCCTGGCGCACGTCGCGGATGCGTTCGCCCATGTCCACCAGCAGCGGCTCCTCGGCCACCACCTTCCGGCCGTCCAGGCTCAGCCGCACCAGGCGCTGGTAGGCCAGGGCGCCCACGAACAGGCTGCCCTTCCATTCCGGGAAGCGATCGGCGGTGTAAAAGGCCAGGCCGCTGGGCGCGATGGACGGCGTCCACGAATGGATCGGCTGCTCCATGCCTTCGGCCTGCTGCTGGCCCGAGCCGATCGGCTGGCCGTTGTAGTTGATGCCCAGCGTGATCACCGGCCAGCCGTAGTTGCGGCCCGCCTGCGGAATATTGAGTTCGTCGCCGCCGCGGGCACCGTGCTCGGTCTGCCACAGCGCGCCGGTCACCGGGTGCAGCGCCGCGCCCTGGGCATTGCGATGGCCATAGGACCAGATGGCCGGAATGGCGTCGTCGCGGCCCACGAAGGGATTGTCGGCGGGGATGCTGCCGTCGCGGTGGATGCGGAAGATCTTGCCCTGGCCTTTGTCCAGGCGCTGCGGATTGTCCCAGTTGCCGCGGTCGCCGCTGGTCACGTACAGCCGCCCTTCGCGGTCGAACACCAGGCGCGAACCGAAGTGCTGGCCGGCGTCGAGCTTGGGTTCCTGGCGGAAGATGACGGCCACGTCGGTCAGCCCGTCGCCGGCAAGCCGGCCGCGCGCCACGGCGGTGCCGCCGCCGCCTTCGCCCGGCTCGCTGAAGCTCAGGTACACCCAGGGTTGGTTGGCGAAGTCCGGATCAATGGCCACGTCCAGCAGCCCGCCCTGGCCTTTGCCGAACACCGCGGGCACGCCCGCCACGGGCGCCGACACCGCGCCATCGGGCGCCACGATGCGCAGCCGGCCCGGACGCTCGGTCACCAGCATGCGGCCGTCGGGCAGGAAGGCCAGGCCCCAGGGATGTTCCAGGCCTTCGGTCACGGTGGTGACCTCCACGCGGCCGTGCACGGTGGTGGCGGCCTCCGCCGCCGGCGCGGGCGACCCGGGTTCGCGGGCGCCGCAGGCGGTGCCGGCCAGGACCAGCAGGGACGCGAAGGCAATTCTCATCAAGGCACTCCTTGGGTCTGTCAAAAGCGGCGGTTCAGCGCAGCAGGGGAACGAGCGCCGGCCACACGTGGTCGCGCAGCCGGGGCTGGGCCGACGCGACCGGATGCAGGTTGTCGGCCTGGAAGGCGTTGCGGTCGGTGGCGATGGGCTCGAGCAGGAAGGGCAGCAGGGCGGTGCCGTGCGCCTTGGCCAGTTCGCTGTAGTTGCGCTCGAAGCCCTGCGTGTACTGGGGCCCGAAGTTGGGCGGCATGCGCATGCCGAGCAGCAGCACGCGGGCGCCGGCATTCTTGGAGGCAACGATCATGCGCTCGAGGTTGGCCCGGGTCTGCGCCAGCGGCAGGCCGCGCAGGCCGTCGTTGGCACCCAGTTCAATCACCACCACGGCGGGCTTGTGCCGCGCCAGCTCACCGGCGATGCGGCTGGCCCCGCCGGCGGTGGTCTCGCCGCTGACGCTGGCGTTGGCAATGCGCCAGCCCGGGTGCCGGGCCTGCAGGCGCTGGTCGGTGAGGGCCACCCAGCCCTGCGAGGGCGCCAGGCCGTAGGCGGCGGACAGTGAATCGCCCATCACCAGTACCTTCCGCACTGGCACCGGTTCGGCCGCAGCGGCGACAAGGGTGGGCAGGGCCAGCGCCAACAGCAGGGCCGTGACGCCCCGTTGAACCCTGGCCCGCCATGCTCCATATCGTTGCGACATTGCTTCGAACTCCATTCTTTGAGGATTGCCATGGCCGACAGCCACGATATGCCCGCCGCCGCCCAAGCCCTGCGTGCCGAAGGTCTGGGGAAGCGGGTGCCGCTGCCGTCGGGACAGCTCACCATCCTCGATGGGGTTGGTTTTACCATCGCCAAGGGTGAAGCCGTCGCGATAGTCGGCGCCTCCGGTTCAGGAAAGAGCACGCTTCTGTCGCTGCTGGCGGGCCTGGACGTGCCCAGCGCGGGCTCGGTCACGCTGGACGGCGCGCCGCTTTCGGCCCTGGACGAAGACGGCCGCGCCAAGGTGCGCGGCGAGAAGGTCGGCTTCGTGTTCCAGAGTTTCCAGCTGCTGCCGTCGCTGACGGCGCTGGAAAACGTGATGCTGCCGCTGGAGCTGCGCGGCGACGCCGATGCGCAGGCGCCTGCGCGAACCATCCTGGCGCAGGTGGGCCTGGCCGAACGCCTGGACCACTATCCGCGCCAGCTGTCGGGCGGTGAGCAGCAGCGCGTGGCGCTGGCCCGCGCCTTCGTCACCCGGCCGGCGGTGCTGTTCGCCGACGAGCCCACCGGCAACCTCGACACCACCACCGGACAGGCCATCGTGGACCTGCTGTTCGAGCTCAACCGCGTGGCTGGCACCACCCTGGTGCTGGTGACGCACGACGAGCGCCTGGCCGCGCGCTGCGGCCGCGTGCTGCGCCTGGATTCGGGCCGGCTGGTGTCGGCATGAAGACGCTGCGCCTGGCGTGGCGCCAGCTGCGGCGCGACCTGGCCTCGGGCGACGTGCGCATCCTGCTGGCGGCCCTGGTGCTGGCGGTGATGGCGGTGAGTTCGGTCGGCTTCGTGACCGACCGCGCCGAGCGCGCGCTGGCGCTGGAGGCCAACCGCCTGCTCGGCGGCGACGCGGTGCTGCGCGCCGATAGTCCCATCACCGGCGCGCTGCGCGACGCGGCGTCCGCCCCGGGCCTGAGGCAGACCGAAACCCTCAACTTCCCCAGCATGATCCGCGCCGGCGAATCGCTGCGCCTGGGTGAACTCAAGGCCTTGGGCGAGGGCTTTCCGCTGCGCGGCAGCTTCCGCCTGTTCGACCCGGGCACGGGCCGGGAAAGTACCGCCGACGGTGTGCCTGTGCCCGGCACGGTCTGGCTCAGCCGCGCCGGCGCCGACGCCCTGGGCGCCAAGGTGGGCGATGCCATCGGCATCGGCAGCAGCGAACTGCGGCTGGCGGCGCTGGTGGTGCAGGAACCCGACGCCGCGCTCGACTACTTCAACACTTCCCCGCGCGTATTCCTCAACCTTGCCGACGTGCCGGCCACCGGGCTGGTGCAGGAAGGCAGCCGCATCACCTACCGGCTGGTCGTGGCGGGCGACGCCACGGCCGTGGAAGCTTTCAACGCCACGGTGCGCGCCAACCTCGGGCGTGGTCAGCGGCTGGAAACCGCCGCGTCCGCGCGCCCGGAAATCCGCCGTGCGCTGGACCGCGCCGACCGATTCCTGGGCCTGGCGGCGCTGGTGTCGGTGGTGCTGGCCGCCGTCGCGGTGGCCATGGCCGCGCGCCGGCACAGCGCCAGGCATTTGTCCGGTTCGGCCGTGATGCGCTGCCTGGGCGCCAGCCAGAACACGCTGGTGGGCATCCACGCGGGTGAACTCCTGATGCTGGGCCTGCTGGGCAGCGGCGTCGGCGTTGCGCTGGCCTTCGGGCTGCAGTGGCTGGTGGCCGACTGGCTGACCGATGCGCTGAAGCTGTCCATTCCCGGTGCCGGCTGGCGGCCGGTGCTGGAAGGCTTCGGCGTGGGCCTGACCGTGCTGCTGGCCTTCGGCGTGCCGCCGGTGCTGGCGTTGAGGCGCGTGCCGGCCCTGCGCGTGCTGCGCCGCGACCTCGACCCCACTGAACCCAGCGCCTGGCTGGTGGCCCTGGCCGGCTTCAGCGGCCTGGCGCTGCTGCTGTGGTGGAAGGCCGGCTCGGCCACGCTGGGCACGGCCATGCTGATCGGCATCGTGGCCACGCTGGCCGTGCTGGCCGGCCTGGCCTGGCTGCTGATTGCGCTGCTGCGCCGCGTGCGTTCGCGCCTGCGCGGCCCCTGGCGCTACGGCCTGGCCAACGTCAGCCGGCGCGCCGGCGCCAGCATCGCCCAGGTGTCGGCGCTGGGCCTGGGACTGATGGCCCTGCTGCTGCTGACCTTCGTGCGCACCGACCTGCTGGACCGCTGGCGCAATGCGCTGCCGGTGGATGCGCCCAACCGTTTCATCATCAACGTGCAGCCCGCCCAGGTCGGGCCGGTGCTGGAATTCCTCACGGCGCAGGGCGTGGCCGAACCCGAGCTGTTCCCCATGATCCGGGCCCGCCTGGTGGACGTGAACGGCAAGCCGGTCAACGCTGACGCCCTGGGCGAGGAGGGCGGCCGCGCCCGCCGCATGGCCGAGCGCGAGTTCAACCTCTCGTCGGCGGCGTCGCTGCGCAAGGACAACGAAGTCACGGCCGGCGAATTCTGGACCGGCCGCGTGCCCGCCGAAACCGAGCTGTCGGTGGAAGAAGAGTTCGCCGCCACGCTGGGCTGGAAGCTGGGCGACACGGTGACGTTCGACATTGCCGGCTCGCCCTACACGGGCCGCATCACCAGCCTGCGCAAGATCGACTGGGAGAGTTTCCGGCCCAACTTCTTCGTCATCGGCTCGCCCGGTTCGCTGGACGCCTACTCGGGCAGCCACATCACGGCGGTGAATATTCCCGAGGGGCGAACGCGTTTCACCACGGAGCTGGTGGACGCCTTCCCGAACCTGTCGGTGGTGGACATTGATGCGGTGCTGGACCAGGTGCGCGGCACGGTGGAGCAGGTGTCCACGGTGGTGGAGGCGGTGTTCTATTTCTCGCTGGCCGCCGGCGTGCTGGTGCTGCTGGCCGCGGTGAGCGCCAGCCAGGACGAGCGCCTGCTGGAAGGTGGCGTGATGCGGGTGCTCGGCGGCAGCCGTCGCCAGCTGCGCTGGGCGCAGGTGTCGGAGTTCTCGGCCATTGGCCTGCTGTCGGGCGTGGTGGCTGCCATTGCCGCGTCGGTGCTGGCTGGCGTGGTGGCCAAACAGGCCTTTGACCTGCCCTGGACGCCGGACCCGGCGCTGGCGCTGACGGGCGCGGCCATCGGAACCGTGGCCGCGCTGCTGGCGGGCCTGATGGCGACGCGGCGCGTGCTGGACGCGCCGCCGTCGGTCACGCTGCGCGAACTGCAGGAATAGCGGTCACCAGACCCAGATCGCCAGCGCGAACAGCACCAGCATCGCCAGCGCGAGCATCAGCTTGAGGATGGCGCCGATCAGCAGGCCCAGCCACGTGCCCAATCCGATCCTGGAGGCGTCGCGCCAAGGTCGGCCATGGGCTACTTCGCCCAGCGACGCACCCAGGAACGGCCCGGCCACCAGGCCGGGGATGCCGAAGAAAATGCCGGCGAAGCCGCCGATGCCGGCGCCCCACAGGCCTTTCTTCGAAGCGCCCGAGCGCTGAGCGCCCAGGATGCTGGAAGCCAGGTCCACGGCAATGGACAGCAGCACCAGAAGGCCCAGGGCCGTCAGGGTGCCGGCGCCGATATGTTCGAAACCGCCGGCCCACGCGGCCAGCAGCATTCCGGCGAACATCACCGGCAGCCCGGGCAGCACGGGCAGCACGGTGCCCAGCAGGCCGATGACGATCAACACGCCGGCGATCAGGTAATACAGGGATGTCTGGTCCATGCGGCCAGCATAGCAAGCGCCACGATTGCGCAAAAAAAGGCCCGCCATGCGGCGGGCCGGGGTGACGCGGGGGAGGTCGCGGGAATCAGTCGGGCATGATGACCGTGTCGATGACGTGGATGACGCCGTTGCTGGCCGGGATGTCGGTGGCGGTGACGGTGGCGTCGTCCACCTTCACGGTGGAGCCGGTGACGGTGATGTCGGCCACGGCGCCGTTGACCGTGGTGGCGTTGTCCAGGCCCACCACGTCGGCGGCCAGCACCTTGCCGGGCACCACGTGGTAGGTCAGCAGCGCGACCAGCTTGTCCTTGTTCTCGGGCTTGAGCAGGTTCTCGACCGTGCCGGCCGGCAGCTTGGCGAAGGCCTCGTCGGTCGGAGCGAATACCGTGAACGGGCCGGCGCCGTTGAGCGTGTCCACCAGGCCGGCGGCCTTGACGGCGGCGACCAGGGTTTCGAAATCGGCATTGCCCGCGGCCACGTCAACGATGGTGCCGGTGGCCTTGGCCTCACCTTCGTTGTGGTGGCCGGCGAAAGCGGGCGTGGCGACGACGGTGGTCATCATGGCGGCGAGCAGGCTCTTGCGAAGAAGGGTCATGGGAAGCTCCTGGGAAAGGGTGGGTGCGCTGGGCACGGTGTGAGAGTGCACGGCCCGCCGTCGCGGCAGCGTGCGCAGCGCGTCAAGGGATTGTCCGTTCTGCGTGTCGGCCGCGTGACGGGCCCTGCCGCTGCGGCGGCGCAGTGGGTATGCTGCCCGCCATTGGATTCACGGATGTCGCCATGTCCCTCGTTGAAGTTCCCGTCGCCGCCGCGGACGGCCACGCCAGCGTGCTGCGCGTGTTCCATGCCGCGCCGGGTGCGCCGGGCGTTTTCTGGCTGCCGGCGCTGGGCGTGCCCGCAGCGAAGTACGACGCCTTCGCCAACGCCCTGGTGGCCGAGGGCGTAGGCTGCGCGGTGCACGAGTGGCGCGGCAGCGGCAGCAGTTCGCTGCGTGCGCGCCGGGGCGTCGACTGGGGCTACCGCGAACTGCTGCAGCACGACCTGCCGGCCTCCATCGCGGCGCTCGACCAGGCATCACGCTGGTTCTTCGGCGGCCACAGCCTGGGCGGGCAGTTCGCGGCGATGGCCGCAGCGCGCCAGCCGCACCGCAGTTCCGGCCTGGTGCTGGTGGCGACCGGCGTGCCGCGCGCGTCCACGTTCGCCGGGCGACAGCGGCTGGGCGTGAGCCTGTTCGCGCGCACGCTGCCGGTGTTGACCCGCGTGGCGGGCTATTACCCCGGACATCGCCTGGGTTTCGCGGGCCGGGAGGCCGGGCAATTGATGCGCGACTGGGCGGCCACGGTGCATTCGGGCCGATACGGCCGCTACGGTCACCGCGACGACATCGAGGGCGCGCTGTCGGCGCTGTCGCAGCCGGTGCTGGGCGTGCGCATGGTCCGCGACTGGCTGGTGCCGGCCGCGTCCCTGCAGGCGCTGCTGGACAAGTTGGGCAGTGGCGCCAGGGCCGTCGAGCTGTTCGACGATGCGCGCCTGGGCGCACGCGCCGACCACTTCCGCTGGATGCGCCAGCCGCAGGCCCTGGCGGCCTGCATCGCCGGATGGCTGCGGTCTAGCTCTTGAAGTCGCGGTGGCAGGCCTGGCAGCCGCCGCCCACCCGGTCCACCACCACGCGGGCGGCGGCGCAGTCGGCCGGTGGCGCCGACAGTGCGGCGTCGAGCGCGGCGCGCAGCTCGCTGGCATGCGCGACGAAGCGCTCGTCGTCCTGCGTGGGCAGGAACGCCGGCTCCAGGTCGTTGCCCAGGTGGCGCAGCGTCAGCAGCGGCGGAGTGAGGTCGGTGGCGGCGCAGCGGTTGCGCTTGAGCGACTGGTCGAGGCTCTTCATCTGCGCCGACATCACGGCCATCACGCCGTTGGGGTAGGCGGTCCCCTGGCGCAGGGTGTTGATCAGGATCAGGGTGCACAGGGCGCCCACCAGCAGGCCGATGACGCCGACGATCAGGGAACGCATGCGTTGCTCCATCAAAAAAGCCGCCGTGAAGATATCACGGCGGCCCTGCTGCGGCGCTGCACTCAGCGCTGCGGGATGAGGCGGGTGCCGTCCACGCGCACGTAGGCGCCCACGCGGATGTCGTTGCCCAGCGTGTTGCGGTTGATGACCAGCCGGCGCCCGTCGTCCATGCGGATGTGGATGTCGTAGGTCTCTTCGTTCATCTTGTTCTCGATGGCATTGCCGGCCAGGGCGCCGGCGACGGCACCGGCCACGGTGGCGGTGTTCTTGTTGCCCTGGCTGCCGTGCTTGGGCACCTCGCGTGCGACCACCGCGCCCACCACGCCGCCGAGCACGGCGCCCGTGCGGGTGTTGCTGCGGGCGCCGTAGACGGGCTCGATGCGCTCGATGGTGCCGCAGTCGTAGCAGCGCCGGGGTTCGTCGTAGGCCGGTCGATCGTCATAGCCGCCGTAACCGGCGTTGCGCGGGGCGGTGGTGGTGCAGGCGGTGGCGGTGAGGGCCAGCGTGGCGGCGATCAGCAGCGAGGTCTTCATGAGGCGGTCCTCCTGGGGGGATGTTTCGTAGGCAACCCTAGGCGCCCCTGCCTGAACCTGTCCCGACCGGGCGCGCCGCCATCGTGCCACGTTCCGTCGCCGGCGCATGGCGTAAAATGCCGCCATGGACATCTCCGACCAGGCGCGCTTCGCCGGCATCGATCGACTTTACGGCGCCGGCGCCGCCGCGCGCCTGGCGCAGTCGCAGGCCTGCGTGGTGGGGCTGGGCGGGGTGGGGTCGTGGGCGGTCGAATCGCTGGCGCGCAGCGGCGTGGGCCGGCTGGTGCTGATTGACGCCGACGACATCTGCGTCAGCAACACCAACCGCCAGCTGCACGCCCTGGACGGCCAGTTCGGCCGCGGCAAGGGCGAGGCGCTGGCCGAGCGCTGCCGCGCCATCAATCCCGCCATCGAGGTGGAGGTGGTGGCCGACTTCCTCACGCCCGGCAACCTCGAAGCGCTGCTCGACCGCGGCCACCACGTCGTGCTGGACGCCTGCGACAGCTTCAAGAGCAAGCTCGCGATGATCGCCTGGTGCCGGCGCCGCAAGCTGCCCGTGGTGGTCTGCGGTTCGGCCGGCGGCCGCACCGACGCCACCCTGGTGCGCGTGCGCGACCTGTCGCGCACCGAACAGGACGCGCTGCTGGCCCTGGTGCGCAAGCACCTGCGTTCGGGCTTCCACTTCCCGCGCAACCCCGACCGCTATTTCGGCGTGCCGGCGGTGTACTCGCTGGAGAACGTGAAGTATCCCCAGCGCGACGGCAGCGTGTGCGGCGTGCGCCCGAAGATGGGCGCCGACGAAGCGCTCAAGCTCGACTGCGGCGCCGGGCTGGGCGCGGCCACCCATGTCACCGGCACGTTTGGTTTCGCCATGGCCGGCAAGGCCATCGAACTGCTGCTCAAGCGCTGATCGTCGGCCCGTCGAACAGGCGCCGCGCGTTGGCCGTGGTCGCCGCTGCGACTGCTTCAGGCGATTCCCCGCGCAGCTGCGCCACCACCGCCAGCACCTCGGGCAGCAGGCCCGGCTCGTTGCGCTGGCCGCGGTGGGCGGCGCCTGGCTGGTCGGGTGCATCGGTTTCCAGCAGCAGCCACTGGATCGGCATGGACGCCACCGTGCGGCGCAGCCGCTGCGCACGCTCGAAGGTCACCGGGCCGCCGATGCCCAGGTGGAATCCCAGCCCGAACAGCTGGCGCGCCTGTTCGTCGCTGCCCGACCAGCTGTGCACCACGCCGCGCAGCCCGCCGATGCGCCGAAGCGCGGCGATCACTTCGTCAACGGCCCGCCGGGCATGCAGCACCACGGGCAGGTCGAAATCACGGGCCAGCTCGAGCTGGCGCATGAAGTAGCGCCGCTGCATCTCCGGGTCCAGGCCCTCGACGAAGAAATCCAGGCCGCATTCGCCCACCGCGGCCGGGCGCGCGTGCTCCAGCCAGTGGGCCAGATCGTCCAGGTGCTCCGGCCGGTGCCGGTCCAGGAACATCGGGTGCAGGCCGTAGGCGGGGCGAAGTCCGGCGTGGGCGGCGCACAGGTCGCGCAGCTTCTCCCAGCCGGCCCGGTCCACCGCCGGCACCAGCTGCCGGCGGACACCGGCGGCCAGCGCACGCGCCAGGACCCCGGGCCGGTCCGGATCGAACTCCGGCGCGTCCAGGTGGCAGTGGCTGTCGTACAGGTCGATCATTCGCGGCGCGATTCACCTTCCACGGTGACGCCGGTGGACGGCGGCGGCTGCTTGCTGTTTTTCCAGGTGGCCAGCATCAGGGTCAGCAGGCCCATCACGATCTCGTCCACCAGGGGCAGCGGGTCGGGGATGACCAGGTTGATGGCCCACAGCCCCAGGGTGATGAAGAACAGGGTGGGGAACTTGAGGCGGCTGGCGAACCCCATCAGCGGGCCGGTGGCGGGGTGGGTCATGGCGGGGACTCCGTTTGGGAACAACGCGCCAAGAAAGTAGCATGCGGGTGCGCCATCCCGGCTTCGGGCGCCGTTCAGGTGGGCCGGGACACTCTCCACCCTGCGCTGGCGGGCAACCGCCGCCCAACCAGAGGAACAACGCCATGAACAAGACCGTATTGGCCGTACTGGCCGGAATGCTCGCCGGTGGCGGCGCCATCGCCGCCTACCAGACCTTTTCAACGCCGTATGCCGAGGTGGTGTCGTCCACCCCGATCACCGAAACGCAGCCGGTGTACGGCGACGTGATTTCTTCGGTGGCCGTCACCGAGATGCGCACCGGTTCGCGCGAGGTGTGCGAGGACCAGGTGGTCGAGAAGCGGCGCGAGGAGCGCTTCGGCGACAAGGACGGCATGGTGGTGGGCGCCCTGGTCGGCGGCCTGCTGGGCAACCAGGTGGGCGGCGGCAGCGGCAAGAAGGTCGCCACCGTGGCCGGCGCCGTGGGCGGTGCCTACGCGGGACGGGAAATCGACCGGCGCCACACCGGCGGCCAGAAGTACACCGAAGTCGAGCAGGTCTGCCGCACGGTTTCCGAGCCGCGCGAGGAAGTGGTGGGCTACGACGTCGAATACCGCAGCGAAGGCCAGGTGGCCCGCAAGCGCGTGGACCAGAAGCCCGGCGAACAGATCCTGCTGGGCGAGAAGGAAGTGGTGGTGGGCTATGACGTCACCTGGCGCTACGACGGCCAGACCGGCAACCTGATGATGGACGAGGCGCCGGGCGACCGTCTTCCGATCAAGGACGGCGTGATCATGGTGGACAGCGGCGCCAGCGCGGCCCCGCCGCAGGGCTGAGCCTTCAGGCCCGCAGCACCCGGAAGGGCCGGCCATGCCGGCCCTTCTTCGTTTCCGCCCCCGTACGGGGCCGTCTGCCGGCGTCATCACGCCGCCAAGGCTGCCGCGAAGGGGCAGGGCAGGCTAAAATGCCGCCCTTCCCGCCGACCGCAGACCGACTCCCATGGCCCTGAACCCCACCGACCTGTTCGATTTCCGCAGCCTGCTTTCCGAAGAGGAGCGCATGATCCAGGACAGCGTCGCGCGCTTCACCGACGAACGGGTGCTGCCCATCATCGGCGACTGCTTCGACCAGGGCCGCTTCCCGAAGGAGCTGGTGCCCGAGATCGCGGCCATGGGCCTGCTGGGTTCGTCACTGCCCGAGAAGTACGGCTGCGCCAACCTCAACGCGGTCAGCTACGGCCTGATCTGCATGGAGCTCGAGCGCGGTGATTCCGGCATCCGCAGCTTTGTGTCGGTGCAGAGCTCGCTGTGCATGTACCCCATCTACGCCTACGGCACCGAAGAGCAGCGCATGAAGTACCTGCCGGGCATGGCCCGCGGCGAGATCATCGGCTGCTTCGGCCTGACCGAACCGCACGGCGGCTCCGACCCGGCCAACATGAAGACCACCGCCAAGCGCGACGGCGGCGACTGGGTGATCAACGGCGCCAAGATGTGGATCACCAACGGCAACCTGGCCGACATCGCCATCGTCTGGGCCATGACCGACGAAGGCATCCAGGGCTTCATCGTCGAGAAGGGCACCAAGGGCTTCGCGGCCCAGGAAGTGCACAAGAAGATGAGCCTGCGCGCCTCGGTCACCTCGGCGCTGTTCTTCGACGAAGTGCGCGTGCCCGACAGCCAGCGCCTGCCCAACGTCAAGGGCCTCAAGGGCCCGCTGGGCTGCCTGACGCAGGCCCGCTACGGCATCACCTGGGGCCCCATCGGTGCCGCCATCGCCAGCTACACCTCGGCGCTGGAGTATTCCAAGACCCGCATCCTGTTCAACCGCCCGATCGCCGCCACCCAGGCCGTGCAGCTCAAGCTTGCCGAGATGGCCCGCCGCATCACCCTGGCGCAGCTGCTGAGCCTGCAGCTGGGCCGCCTGAAGGATGCCGGCACCATGCAGCCGGCGCAGGTGTCGCTGGCCAAGTGGAACAACTGCCGCATCGCCCTGGACATCAGCCGCGAGGCGCGCGACATCCTTGGCGGCGCCGGCATCACCACCGAGCACCCGCCGATCCGCCACGCGCTCAACCTCGAGTCCGTGATCACCTACGAAGGCACCGAGACCGTGCACCAGCTGGTGATTGGCCGCGAAGTGACCGGCATCAACGCGTTCTGACCGCCCCGGCGGGCGCGCCGCCGGCGCGCCCGCCAATTCGCGTGCGCGCCCTGCGCGCCGCTTCCGCGACACCCCCGAGAGTGCCATGTCCGCAGCCGCGCCCCTGATCCCCGCCCGCCACAAAGACGTCAACCGCGCCAAGGTCTGCGACGACAACTTCATCGAGTTCGTGTCGAACTGGAGCGGCACCGTCGAGGCGCGGCCGGCGCCGCACGAACCCGTGCTCGAGGGCAGCGCCTGCACCGCCGACGACTTCCTGGCGCTGCTGGATTCGCAGCTGGCCTCGCGCCACCTCGACCTGATGGCGCGCGTGCTGCGCGTGCAGCAGAAGGTGTTCTACACCATCGGTTCGTCCGGCCATGAGGGCAACGCCATGGTGGCGCGCCTGACGCGCCACACCGACCCGGCCTTCCTGCACTACCGCTCCGGCGGCTTCATGGCCGAGCGCTTCCGCAAGCTGCCGGGCATGGACCCGGTGATGGATTCGGCGCTGAGCTTCGCGGCCAGCGCGGAAGACCCCATCTCCGGTGGCCGCCACAAGGTGTGGGGCAGCAAGCCGCTGTGGGTGCTGCCGCAGACGTCCACCATTGCCTCGCACCTGCCCAAGGCGCTGGGTACGGCGATCGCGATCGAACAGGCGCGCCGCATCGGCCACGCGCTGCCGATCCCGGAGGATTCGATCGCCATCTGTTCGTTCGGCGATGCGTCCAGCAACCACGCCAGCGCCCAGACCGCGTTCAACACCGCGCAGTGGACCGCCTACCAGAAGCTGCCCGCGCCGGTGCTGTACGTGTGCGAGGACAACGGCATCGGCATCTCGGTGAAGACACCGGGCGGCTGGATCGCCAACGCGTTCAAGGATCGCCACGGCCTGGACTATTTCTACGCCGACGGCCTGGACATCGCCAAGGGTTATGGCCAGGTGCAGGCCGCCGTGGAGCACTGCCGCCGCACGCGCCGCCCGACCTTCCTGCACCTGCGCACCACGCGCATCATGGGCCACGCCGGCACCGACTTCGAGATCGAGTGGCGCAGCTTCGAGGAGCTGATGGCCGTGGAGGCCAGCGACCCGCTGCTGCGGTCGGCGCAGATCGCGCTGCAGTCGGGCCTGGTGGGCAAGGACGAACTGCTGGCGAAGTACGAAGCCATGCGCCAGCGCTGCTTCGCGGCCGCGGAAGAGGCCGACCGCAAGCCCAAGCTCACCGACCTGGCCGAAGTGATGCGCCCGCTGGCGCCGTACACGCCCGACAAGGTGTACGCCGAGGCCTCCCGCAGCGGCTACGCGGAAAAGCGCCTGGCCGTGTTCGGCAGCGAAGCGAAGCTGCCGGAGAACCAGCCGCCGAAGCACCTGGCCATCCAGATCAACCAGGCCCTGCACGACCTGTTCTGCAAGTACCCCGAGGCGCTGCTGTTCGGCGAGGACGTGGCGCAGAAGGGCGGCGTGTATACCGTCACCAAGGGCCTGCACAAGGCGTTCCGGAATGCCCGCGTGTTCAACACGCTGCTGGACGAGACGATGATCCTGGGCCTGGCCCAGGGCTACGCCAACGTCGGCATGCTGCCGATGCCCGAGATCCAGTACCTGGCCTATTTCCACAACGCCTGCGACCAGATCCGCGGCGAAGCCTGCAGCCTGCAGTTCTTCAGCAACGGCCAGTACCGCAACCCGATGGTGATGCGCATCGCGTCGCTGGGCTACCAGCGCGGCTTCGGCGGGCATTTCCACAACGACAACTCCATCACCGCGCTGCGCGACATACCCGGGCTGCTGGTCGGCTGCCCCAGCCGCGGCGACGATGCCGCCACCATGCTGCGCACCATGATGGCGCTGGCCAAGGTGGACGGGCGCGTGTGCGCCTTCCTCGAGCCGATCGCGCTGTACATGACCAAGGACCTCCACGAGGCCGGCGACGGCCAGTGGCTGACCGCCTATCCGCCGGTGGAGGAATCCATGGTGGTGGGCGAGGAGCGCACGTACTTCCCCGAGGCCCGCGACCTGGTCATCTTCAGCTTCGGCAACGGCGTGCCCATGAGCCTGCGCGCGGCCCGGGACATCGAGCGCAACCACGGCTGGAAGGTCCGCGTGGTGGACCTGCGCTGGCTGCAGCCGCTCAATGCCGGCGCCATCGCCCGCCACGCCGGCGAATGCGACCGGATCCTGGTGGTGGACGAGGGCCGGCGTTCGGCCGGCGTGGGCGAGGGCATCATCACCGCCGTGGCGGAGGCGGGCCTGGGCGGCAAGCCGCTGCGCCGGGTGGTGGGCGAGGACACCTACACCCCCCTGGCGGGTGCGGCGTTCCTGGTCATCCCCTGCGAGGCCGACATCGTCGCCATGGCCGCGCAGTTGGCCTGAGCCCGTTGGTTCGAAGGGATGAATGACGGCCGGGCCCGCTTGGCCTAGACTCGGACGCAATGAGCCCATCCCGGCCCCAGACCATCCTGTTCGCCGACGTCAGCGGCAGCACGCGGCTGTTCGAAACCAAGGGCGACGTGGAGGCGCGCCGGCTGATCGCCGCCGTGCTGGACGCACTCACCCAGGTCTGCCGCCAGCACGGCGGCCGGGTCATCAAGACCATCGGCGACGAGATCATGTGCACCTTCCCCGGTGCGCTCAACGGCGTGCTCGCCGCCTGCGACATGCAGCGGCGCATGGGCCACGACATCCACTTCGTGCGTGACAGCCTGGCGGTGCGCATCGGCCTGCACCACGGCGACGCGCTGGAGGAAGACGACGGCGACGTCTACGGCGACGCGGTGAACACCGCCGCGCGCATGGCCTCGCTGGCCAAGCGCGAGCAGGTGGTCACCACCGCCGCCACCTACGACAGCCTGTCGGGCAAGGTTCCCGAGGCCCGCAGCCTGGGCAAGGCGCGGGTGAGCGGCAAGCTGCTGCCGATCGAGATCGTCGACCTGGTGTGGCAGGAAGACACGTCGGGCATGACCATGGTGCAAAGCGCCATCCGAAGCAGCGGCGACGGCGCGCAGGGCGCGCTGCTGAGGCTTCGGCATCGCGGCCAGCAGTTCGAGCTGGGGCCGGAATCACCGCCTTTCAGCATGGGCCGCGAATCCGGCAACAGCCTGGTGATCGAAGCCGACTGGGTCAGCCGCACGCACGCGCTGATCGAGTACAAGCGCGGCCACTTCATGATTGCCGACCGGTCCACCAACGGCACCTACGTGCGCATCGGCGAGGACGACGAACTCAAGGTCCACCGCGACGAACTGCACCTGCGCAAGTCGGGCACCATCAGCCTGGGCCAGAGCTTCGGCGTGAACACCGGCGACATCATCCACTTCGAGACGACCTGAGCCCGCTCCGTGCGCGCCACGGGCAAAGAAAAAGGCCGGCGATCCGCCGGCCTTGTTCGTTGCAACGCCAGCGCGATCAGCCGCCGGCCGTGACCTCGATGCCGCCGGTCACTTCTTCCTCGGCTTCCGGTTCGGGCGCGGCCACCGGGGCGGCGGCACCCGCCTTGGCCTTATAGCCGAACACGCCGCGCAGCAGGCGCTCGCTGCCCACGTACTCGGCGGCGGTGGCGGGCACGAACTGGCTGGCGCCCAGTTCAACCAGCACTTCATACAGCGCGTCGTCCTCGTGCAGCTTGAGCATGGCTTCCGAAACCGCCTTGCGCACGTCCGCCGGCACCGTGCCGCCAGCGCTCAGCGCACGGCCGGTGAACTCGCGCGACTCCGACACCGCCACCAGGTTGGGGTAGGTCTGCGCGATGTAGTTGGGCACCATCGCCGCTTCGGTTTCCTGCGAGAACACCATTTCCACGCCGTCCCTCCAGTTGGCGGCGACGGACTGGATCTCGGGCTGCGCAATCGGGTTCTTGTACAGGTCGCCCAGCAGCAGGTAGCCCATGCTGGGCGCCGGCATGCTGACCACGCGGTAACCGATCAGGCCCTGGATGCCGCCTTCGGCGACGGGCGCATCGGCCAGCAGTGAATAGCGGGTGGCTTCGGCCACGCGCACCAGCGGCGTGAAGCCGAGGCGGTCGCGACGGTAGTCGGTGAAGTGCGCTTCCTCGAAGGCGAAGTCGGTCTTCGCGCCCGAGCGCAGGTCGCGCCAGTAGACGTGGTAGTTGGTCGCGGTCTTGAGGATGAAGCGGTGGCCCGTGCTCTTGGAAAGATAATCGAGCAGCGGCTTGTACACCTGCTGCGCCTGCGCCGGCGGGTAGTTGGGCTCGACGGCGAGCGTGTATTCGGCGGCCATGGCGGGCGCCGCGATAAGTACCGAAATCAAGGCCGCAAGGCCGTGGCTGAGCTTCATGACGGTGGTCCTCCCTGTGCTCGGCGGTATAGCAGACATCCTGCGCCTGCGCCAATCGTGACGGGGGTCTCAGGACGTCCTGGCAAGGCCGCCGAGCAGCGTCCCGGGCGTGCACGGCAGCCCGCCGGCGCTCAGTCCGTCGCCCGCGTCCAGCGACAGCACCGCCAGGGCATCGGTCCCGTCGGCGTCGGTGCAGGCGATGCTGCCCACGGCCTGCCCCCGGGCCTCCACCGCCTGGCCCGCCTGCAGCCCGCGCCCCCGGAGGCGGACCAGGCCACGCTTGGCCTGCCCCAGGTAGTGGGTGCGCGCGACGATTTCCTGGCCGGGGTAGCAGCCCTTCCTCAGGCTGAACGCGCCCAGCCGCTCGAGCGACAACATTTGCGGCGTGAAGGCTTCGCGCTGTTCGCCGGCCAGGCGGGGCAGGCCGTGGGCGATGTCCATCGCCCGCCACGCCGCGTCCACGGCCGGGTCGGCCGGCGCCAGCGCGGGGTGCGCGGGCGGCAGCAGCCACAGCCAGCGCGTGCCGCCCTCGCCGCTGGCATCCAGGGCATAGCCGTGGTCGGGATCGCCAGCGATCGCGCCGGGGTCGCCGGAGGACGCCGCAGGGCCTGACGCGGCCACCCAGCCCGGGGCGTCGGCCAGCGTGACCTTGCTGCGGAAAACGAAGCGGCGCAGGTGCGCCACCAGTTCGGCCGGCGCCAGGTCGGGAAGAACGACCAGGTAACGCCCCTGCGCGACGCAGGCCAGCGCGAAGATCGCGATCACGCGTCCCTTCGGCGTGAGCAGGCCGTTCCACTGCCAGCGCCCGGGCGCAAGCGCGGACACGTCGTTCATGGACTGCGACTGCAGGAAGGCGGCGGCGTCACGGCCCTCCACCGACACCACGCCGAAGCCGGCGAGGGCGGGGCAGCGGGCCGCTTCCAGATTTGTCTTGAACGTCATGGGGGCGGGGACTTAACATTGGGCATGGCCAACGAGCCCCGAATCATAGGCGATACAGCGCCTGGCACCGAACCTTCCCCGCGTCGCCCCGACCCCGTGCAGGAGGCCGCCGCCGCGCCTCCGGCCGAGTACGGCGGACGGGACGGGCCCGAGCCCACGCGCTACGGCGACTGGGAAAAGAACGGCCGCTGCATAGATTTCTGACGCCGCGAACACACCGCCGGCGCCAAACTCCCACCCCACTTCGAGAAGAGCGCAGCCCATGGCGACGCCGAAACGACCGCTGTCCCCCTTCATGATCGGGCCGTACTACCGGCCGCAGCTGACCAGCATGATGTCCATCCTGCACCGCGCCACCGGCGTCGCGCTGGCCGTCGGTTCGCTGGTGCTGGCGGCCTGGCTGGTGGCCGCGGCCGGCAGCGCCCAGGCCTACGAAAGCTTCGCGGCCTGCCTGGGCTCGCTGCCCGGCCGGATCGCCCTGTTCGGCTTCTCGGCCTGCCTGGTCTATCACTTCCTCAACGGCATCCGGCACCTGTTCTGGGACGCCGGCCGCGGGTTCGACATTCCCAGCGCCTATGCCAGCGGCTACGCCGTGCTGGCGCTGTCGGTGCTGCTGACCGCCGTGCTTTGGTGGTTCGGCATGGGAGGCGTGGCATGAGCCTGCGCAATCCGCTTTCGAAGGCCAAGGGCCTGGGCTCGGCCAAGGACGGCACCGGCCACTGGTGGAACCAGCGCCTGACCGCCATCGCCCTGGCGCTGCTCACGCCGTGGTTCGTCGTCTTCGCCGTGGGCCTGCTGGGCGCGGGCCAGGACGCCGTGCGCAGCGCCATCGCGCAGCCGCTGCCGGCCACGCTGCTTTCGGCGTTCGTGCTGTCGCTGTTCTGGCACGCCCGCCTGGGCCTGCAGGTGGTGGTCGAGGATTACATCCACGGCGCCGCGGAAATCGCGCTGCAGGTCATCATCAAGTTTGTCTTCGCGCTGGCGGCCATCGCCGCCCTGCTGGCCATCGGCCGCATCGTCTTCACCGCCTGAGGCCGCCATGACGTCCGCCTACAAGATCCACGAACACACCTACGACATGGTCGTCGTCGGCGCCGGCGGTGCCGGCCTGCGCGCCACCTTCGGCCTTGCGCAGAAGGGCCTCAAGACCGCCTGCATCAGCAAGGTCTTCCCGACCCGTTCGCACACCGTGGCGGCGCAGGGCGGCATTTCCGCCGCGCTGGGCAACATGGGTGAGGACGACTGGCGCTTCCACTTCTACGACACCATCAAGGGCTCGGACTGGCTGGGCGACCAGGACGCCATCGAGTACATGTGCCGCGAAGCCATCCCGGCCATCATCGAGCTCGAGCACCAGGGCGTGCCGTTCTCGCGCACCGAGGACGGCAAGATCTACCAGCGTCCCTTCGGCGGCATGACCACCCACTACGGCCAGGGCACCGCCCAGCGCACTTGCGCCGCCGCCGACCGTACCGGCCACGCCATCCTGCACACGCTGTACCAGCAATCGCTGGCGCACCAGGCCGAGTTCTTCATCGAATACTTCGCGCTCGACCTGATCATGGACGAGGAGGGCGCCTGCCGCGGCGTGCTGGCGCTGGACATGGCCACCGGCGAGATGCACCTCTTCCGTGCCCAGGGCACGGTGCTGGCCACGGGCGGCTACGGCCGCGCCTATTTCAGCGCCACCTCGGCCCACACCTGCACCGGCGACGGCGGCGGCATGGCGCTGCGCGCGGGCCTGCCGCTGCAGGACATGGAGTTCGTGCAGTTCCATCCCACCG
>DAORUD010000009.1:0-35927 GCA_035433005.1 Arenimonas sp.
TGGACGTGGCGGTGAAGGTGGACGGCGGCGCCGTGCGCATCGTCATCAGCAACGACCTGCCGCCGCGCGGCGCGGCGGCGCCGGCGGGCCACCACGTGGGCCTGGCCTCGGCGCGCGAGCGCATCGAGGCGCTCAGCCGGGGCCGCGGCCAGCTGGAAACCGAAGTGCGGGACGGCCGCTTCATCGCCACCATCCGCATGCCGCTGGCCTGAACCCCACGCAGGCCGGGGCCGGGCGCAGGCTCAGCCGCCGACGATGCGGTAGCAGGGCTTGTAGTCGTCGGCGATCTTCATGCGGCGCTGGGCCACGAAGGCGCGCAGCAGGCCATCGAGCGCCCTCATCATGTCGGCGTCGCCGTCGATGGTGAACGGGCCGTGGCGCTCGATCTCGCGCAGGCCCTCTTCCTTGACGTTGCCGGCGACGATGCCCGAGAAGGCGCGCCGCAGGTCGGCCGCCAGCAGGTGCGGCGGCTGGTCGCGGTGCAGGTTCAGGCCGGCCATGGCCGCATGCGTGGGCGCGAACGGCATCTGGAATTCCAGCGGCAGGTGCAGCGACCAGTTGAAGAAGAACGCGTCCTGTTCCTTCAGCCGGTGCTCGCGCACCTTGCGGATGCCGTGGCGCATGGCCTGGGCCACTTCGGCCGGGTTGTCCACGATGATGCGGTAGCGCGACGTGGCCGCCTCGCCCAGCGTGAGCCGCAGGAACTGGTCAATCTGCTCGAAGTACGCCGCCGATTCGCGCGGGCCGGTGAGGATCAGCGGGAACGGAAGCTCGGCGTTTTCCGGGTGCAGCAGCAGGCCCAGCAGGTACAGGATTTCCTCGGCCGTGCCGACGCCCCCGGGGAACACGATGATGCCGTGACCCAGCCGGACGAAGGCCTCCAGGCGCTTCTCGATGTCCGGCATGATCACCAGGTTGTTGACGATCGGGTTGGGCGACTCGGCCGCGATGATGCCCGGCTCGGTGATGCCGATGTAGCGCGGGCGGCCGTGGCGCTGCTTGGCGTGGGCGATGGTGGCGCCCTTCATCGGGCCCTTCATGGCGCCCGGGCCGCAGCCGGTGCAGATATCGAGGCCGCGCAGGCCCAGCTCGTAGCCCACCTTCTTGGTGTACAGGTATTCGTCGCGGTTGATCGAGTGGCCGCCCCAGCAGACCACCAGGTTGGGGTCCTGGAACGACTTCATCACGCGCGCGTTGCGCAGGATCTCGAACGTGGCGCTGGTGAGGCCGGCGCTGGTGCCCAGGTCGAAGCGGCCGCTGCCGTGGATTTCGTTGGCGTTGTAGGCGATGTCGCGCACCACCGCGAACAGGTTCTCGGCGATGCCGCGGATGATCTCGCCGTCCACGAAGGCGGAAGCGGGGGCATTTCGCAGTTCGATCTTGATGCCGCGGTCCTGCTGCTGCACCTCGATGTCGAACTCGGGGTAGCGCTGGGCGGCGGCGCGCGGGTCGTCGGACTCGCTGCCGGTGGTCAGCACCGCCAGGGCGCAGCGGCGCAGCATGTCGCGCTGGCCGCCGGTGGAGGCGTCGCGCAGGCGCGCCACTTCGTCGCGGGAAAGGATGTCCAGGCCACCGCGCGGCGAGATGCGCGTGTTCACGGTGGGGAGTTTTTCGTAGGTGTCGCTCATCGGTCGCTCGTTCATCGTCGTCTTGTCAGGACGGCAGACTCTAACACCACCACGGCGCCCAAAAGGAAACGGCCGGCGATTGCTCGCCGGCCGTTCCCTGAAGCAAACCCGCTGGGATCAGAACTCGTAGCGGATGGTGAACTGCGCCGCCCACGAGGACTCGCCCTTGGCCTGGCGGTTGATCTCGTTCTCGACGTTGCCCACGTTGTACACGTAGTTGCCGGTGACGGGATCGATGCCGTTGTACCAGACGAAGCTGCGGTTGGACGGGAAGTCGATCTCGTCGATCTGGCCCCACTTCTTGTTGATCAGGTTGCCGATGTTGAGGATGTCCAGGGAGATGACGGTCTTGTTGCCTTCGAAGAAGCCCGGCAGGTCCTGGCTGATGCGAACGTCGAACGAGTTGATCCACGGGTTGTAGTCGCTGTTACGATCAACCACGCCACCGATGCTGCCGCGCAGCGCCGGGTTGGCGTTGACGATGGCCCAGAACGCGGCGGCTTCGTCGGCCGTGCCCGCGGCGGAACCGGCGCGGTCGCGGAACGAGATCTGGCCCGGGTTCGGGATGTACATCAGGTCGTTGCCGCCGATGCCGTCGCCGTTGAAGTCGTTGATGTAGGTCCAGCTGTACGGCTTGCCCTTGCGGCCTTCATAGAACAAGCCGATCTCGGTCTTGTAGCCTTCGAAGAAGTACTGGCGGAACTGCAGCGCGCCGGTGAAGCGATCCTTGACCAGGTAGTTGGAGGTCGCTTCGACTTCCTCGTTCGGGTTGAAGATCATGCGGCCGTTCCAGTTCGAGTTCGAAGTGGACGAGGTCAGCGGGCTCACGTCGGTGGCGTCGGCGTAGGTGTAGGCCAGGCTCCAGGACCAGTCGTTGGCCATCGGCTTGGACAGGGACACCGTCAGCATCTCGCCGTGTCCCTTGTCGCTGGGCTTGGCCAGCAGCACGTTGCCGAAGGCAAGGTTGCTGCGGGCGCGGCTGGTGACGCCCGATCCGACGTTGGCGCTGCCGGTGGCGCTCCAGGAGGCCGGGTTGTAGCCGCCGGCGCTCCAGTAGAGCTCACGGCCGTCCGGGCCGATGCGGGTGGCTTCACCCAAGTTGAGGTGCTCGTAGAAGATGCCGGTCTCGGTCTTGGTCAGCAGCAATTCGGCCGAGGCCACCAGGCCCCAGAACGGCAGCTCATGCTCGAACGCCAGGTTGGCCTTCCAGATGGCCGGCTGTTCCAGGCCCGGATCGATGATGTCGACGTTGGCTGCCGGCTGGGTGGCGACCGGGCGCGGCTGCAGGTCCGGATCGGCGCTGAAGATGGGCGTCGTGCAGGCCTGCGAACCCGTGCCGCTGCAGCTGAAGATCTGCGTGGCGAGGCCGGTGTTGGAGTACGGGTTGGACAGCCAGACGTTGGCCGACGCACCCTGGAACAGGCCGAAGCCGCCGCGCAGCTGGGTCGGGCGCTCGCTGTCGAAGGTGTAGTTGAAGCCGACGCGCGGCTGCAGCAGTTCCTTGCCGTCGATGGTGACGCTGTTGTCGTAGCCGAAGCCGCCGGTCTGGCGACCGTACGGGCCCGCGCCAGCGATGATGGCGGCGTCGGCGGCGGCGTTGTAAAGCGGCGAGTCGTCGACGTTCGGCGTATCCAGGCGCAGGCCGGCCATCAGCGTCAGGTTGTAGTTGACGGACCAGGTGTCCTGCACGAACAGGCCGACGTTCTGGTTGGTCCACGCGGCCGCGCCATCGAGCAGGGTCAGGCCGGCGCGCGGCTGCTGCGAGGTGTAGCTCACCGGACGGCCCGACTGGAAGCTGTTGGCGCAGGTGATGGTCTCGAGGCAGGAGAACGTGTAGTTGCCGTTGGTGTTCTGCAGGAACGCGTTGAAGATCTCGTTGTCGTCGTAGTCGAAGCCGAACTTCAGCTCATGGTCGCCAACGAACAGGTTGCCGGCGAAGTAGGCGCTGGTGGTCTTGGTGTTGAGCTGGTTGAACTGGCGGCTCTGCTCGGTGCCCATCAGCAGCGTGGTGGTACCGGTGGCGGTGCCGGCGGCCGCCGGGTTGTTGAACTGGATGGCGATGGTGGGCAGGCGCGAGTTGTTGTTGAACACGCTGTCGTAGTCGCGGCGGGCAACCTTGAACTCGGTGGAGAAGTTCTCGGTCCAGTCGCTGAACAGCTGGCCGACCACGCTCTCGAAGATCTTTTCCTGGGTCGTCCAGTGCGAGGACAGCGACAGGCTGCGGATACCGAAGCCGTAATAGATCGGCTCGGACTGCTCGGTCTTGTTGTAGCGCAGGCTGACGCGGTGGGCGTCGGTGATGTTCCAGTCGAGCTTTATCAGCGAATCCTCGACGGTCAGCTCGTTGCCTTCCGGGAACTCGGCGGTGCCCACGTCCATGCCGTAGTTGGTCTGGGCGATGGCGATGGCGCGGTCGATCTGCGCCTGGGTGATGTTGACGTTGGTGAACTGGCTGCCGATCGGGCCGAACTCCGGCGCGTTGCGGGAGCTGGAGAACTCTTCATAGGCCGCGAAGAAGAACAGGCGGTCCTTGATCAGCGGGCCACCGAAGGTGAAGCCCATGGTCTCTTCCTCGAACGCCGGGGAGTCGAAGTAGTCCCCCGTGGTCGTGTTGAGGCGGTCGCCGGCAAAGTTGTCGTCGCGGTAGACGTAGCTGACGGAACCCTTGAACTCGTTGGTGCCCGACTTGGTGACGGCGTTGATGTTGGCGCCGGTGTAGCCGGTCTGGGTGACGTCGTAGTTCGAGACGTTCACCTGCACCGATTCGATGGTGTCGATCGAGATCGGCTGCTTCGCGGTCGGCAGGTTGTTGGCTTCCAGGCCGAAGGTGTCGCTGGTGTTGACGCCGTCGATGGTCACCGAGTTGAAGCGGCTGTTCTGGCCGCCCAGCGAGATCTCGCCGCGCGCCTTGTCGGTCTGCGTCAGGCGCGGATCGAGGCGGGCGTAGTCCTGCAGGTTGCGGTTGATCGAGGCGTAGGCGTCGAGCTGTTCGCGGTTGACCGAGGTGGTGGCGCCCATGCTGTCGGCGCTGAACACCTCCGACATCACGGCGGTGCCGGTGACTTCCACGGCCGCCAGGGTGGTGGCGTCCTCGCCCAGCGTCGCGTCCACGGACGTGGTCTCGGCCAGCTGCAGGTACACGCCTTCGCGGGTCTCGGTGACGCCATCCTTGACGATGGTGATCGTGTACGGGCCGCCGACGCGCAGGCCGCGCGCGGAGTAGCGGCCGTCGGCGCCGGTGGTGGCGTTGCTGACGGTGCCCGACGGGGCGTGCACGATGGTCACCTGGGCGCCGGCCACCGGCTGCGAGTCGCTGCCGACGATGCGGCCGCCGACGGCGGAGGTGGTGTTCTGGGCGAAGGCCGGCGCCGCGGCGAGGGCGATGGCGAGGCCGAGGGAAAGCTGCGACAGCCGAACCCGGTTGCGATTGGTCATGGTGGTTAACCCTGATTTTTAGTGGCTAGAGAAAAGAGAGTGCGGCGTCCCGCCGCGGTGCCTGACGGGCCAGGCACGGCTAGTCCTTGATGACTTGCCTGGCTGGGTGTCCCCTGCGACCCGGGCAATAACAAGAGTTTAACACGCTACCCCGCTCACATGTCATTCAGGTGACAGGCCCGGGACGGCCGGGCCCGGACCGTGACGGCCGTCACAGTCCAGGGGCGGCCCGGAAGTAGGTGGCCACGCCGTCCAGCAGCATCTGCACCGAAATGGCCACCAGCAGCATGCCCATCAGGCGCTCCACGGCCACCAGCACCCGCATGCCCAGCACCTTGTAGAGGAAGGTGGCCGAGAACAGCAGCACGGCCGTGCCCAGCCAGGCCAGCACCAGGGCCAGGGTCCAGTCGCCCATCCGGCCCGGGTCCTGGCTGCCCAGCAGCATCACCGCGGCCATGCCCGAGGGGCCGGCCACCAGGGGGATGGCCATGGGCACGATGAAGGGCTCGCCGTCGGGAACTTCGCCGAACATGCCCTCGGCGCTGGGGAAAATCATCTTCAGGCCGATCAGGAACAGCACGATGCCGCCGGCGATGGACACCGACTCCTGGCGCAGGTGCATGGCTTCGAGCACGTACTTGCCACCCCACATGAAGGCCAGCAGCACCACCAGGGCAATGACCAGCTCGCGCGCCAGGACGATGCGGCGGCGCGCCTCGGGCAGCGGCTTGAGCAAGCCCAGGAACACCGGGATGTTGCCCAGCGGGTCCAGGATGAGGAACAGCAGCAGGGCCGCCGACAGGGTGGTCATGGCGACGGCACCCGCGGGGCCCAGACCTGGCCGCGGTGGGCCGCGCCGGCCGCCGACAGCAGGTGCACGCAGGCCGGCGCGTAGGCCGCCGGCGCCGGTACCCGCAGCTGGGCCTCGTCGGCGTAGGCACGGGCCCGAAGGTCGGTGCGCATCGGGCCCGGCTCCAGCCCGGCCACGCGCACGGGCGTGGCGTCGGTCTCGGCGCTGAGCTGGTGCACCAGATGGGCCAGGCCCAGCTTGGCCAGGCCATAGGCGCCCCAGTAGGGCTTGCCCACGCGGGCCGGGTCGTCGGTGACGAACACCACGGCGCTGTCGCCGGCCTGGCGCAGCCACGGCAGGCAGGCCTGGGTGAGCAGCCACGGCGCGGTGAGGTTGACATGCAGATTGCGCACGAAGGCCTCCGGGTCGGTGGCCTCCAGCGGTGCCAGGCCGGTGAATTCGGCGGCGCAGTGCAACAGGCCGTGCAGGCCACCCAGCTCGGTGGCGACCTTCTCGGCCAGGGCGGCATAGTCGGCCGGGTCGGCGCCGGCCAGGTCCAGCGGGTACAGCGCCGGCTCGGGGCCCAGCGCCCTCACGGCGTCGTAGACCCGGTTGAGCTTGGGCACCCGACGACCGGCCAGCACCACCGTGGCGCCGGCGCGGGCGCAGGCTTTGGCGGCCTCGGCACCCAGGCCGCCGTGGGCACCGGTGATGATGACGGTGCGGCCGGCCAGGGCATTGGCCGCGACCGCCGGCAGTGCCGCGGCGGCCGGACTCATGCGGCCTTCTGCGCCTCGGTGACCATGCGCGCCAGTTCGCCGCTGTCGAGCAGCTCGACGGTGATGTCGCAGCCGCCGATCAGTTCGCCGTTGATGAACAGCTGCGGGAAGGTCGGCCAGTCGGAATAGCGAGGCAGGTTGGCGCGGATCTCGGGCTGCTCGAGCACGTTCACGGTGTGGAAGCCCACCGCGCCGGCGGCCTTCAGGGCCTGCACCGACCGGCTGGAGAAGCCGCACATCGGGAACTGCGGGGTGCCCTTCATGAAGAGCACGATCGGGTGGCCCTCGACCTCGGCCTTGATGCGTTCCAGGACACTCATGGAAAACTCCGTTCAGGGCGCGACCCGGAGGCAGGCGCGCGATAGGGCTAGAATTATACGGCCAACGCGGCGCCCCACGGCGCCCCATCCCCCTCGCAACCGGAGACCTCCATGGCCATCGAACTGCCCGCCCTGCCCTACGACCGCACCGCGCTTGAGCCGCACATTTCCGGCGAAACCATCGACTTCCACTACGGCAAGCACCACCAGGCCTACGTCACCAACCTCAACAACCTGATCAAGGGCACCGAGTTCGAGAACCTCGACCTGGAGGCCATCGTGCGCAAGGCCCAGGGCGGCCTGTTCAACAACGCGGCCCAGGTCTGGAACCACACCTTCTACTGGAACTGCCTCAAGCCCAACGGCGGCGGCGAGCCCACCGGCGCGCTGGCCGACGCCATCACCAAGTCCTTCGGTTCGTTCGCGGCCTTCAAGGAACAGTTCACGCAGACCGCGCTGACCACCTTCGGCTCGGGCTGGGCCTGGCTGGTGCAGCGTCCGGACGGTTCGCTGGCCCTGGTCAGCACGCCCAACGCGGCCACCCCGCTCACCGGCACCGACAAGGCCCTGCTCACCTGCGACGTCTGGGAGCACGCCTACTACGTGGACTACCGCAACGCGCGCCCGAAGTACGTCGAGGCGTTCTGGAACCTGGTGAACTGGGACTTCGTCGCCAGCCAGATGAACTGATGCCGGCACCCGGGCCCCTGCTCGAGATCGACCGGCTGTCCTGCTCGCATGCAGGCCAGCCGGCCGTGGCCGGGCTGGGGCTCACGCTGCAGGCCGGCGAACTGGGCTGCCTGCTCGGGCCCAGCGGCTGCGGCAAGACCACCCTGCTGCGCACCATCGCCGGCTTCCACGCGCCGGACGCCGGCCACCTTCGCCTTCGCGGCCAGGACGCGCTGGCGGTGCCGCCGGAAAAGCGCGGCCTAGGCTTCGTCTTCCAGGACCTGGCCCTGTTCCCTCATCTCACCGTGGCCGACAACGTCGGCTTCGGCCTGCACCGCCTTGACCGCGGCGCGCGCCAGGCGCGCAGCCTCGAGACCCTCGCCCTGCTGGGCCTGGACGGCCTGGCGGCGCGCTATCCCCATGAACTCTCGGGCGGCCAGCAGCAGCGCGTGGCGCTGGCCCGGTCGCTGGCGCCGCGGCCCGACCTGCTGCTGCTGGACGAACCGTTCTCCAGCCTCGACGCCGACCTGCGTGGCCGCCTGCGCGACGACCTGCGCCAGCTGCTGCGGCAGCTGGGCATCGCCGCTCTGCTGGTCACCCACGACCAGGAGGAAGCCTTCGCCTTCGCCGACCGCGTGGGCGTGATGCAGGCCGGAAGCCTGCTGCAGTGGGCGCCCGGCTTCGAGCTCTACCATCGCCCGGCCACGCCCTTCGTGGCCTCGTTCGTGGGCGAGGGAAAGTTCCTGCCCGCGCGGGTGCTGGCGGGCGGCCGCGTGGCCACCGCGCTGGGCGAACTGCCGGTGCAGGGCGAACTGCCCTACCCGGTGGGCAGCGCCGTGCGCGTGCTGCTGCGGCCGGACGACCTGGTGCCCAGCGACGGCGAAGACGGCATCGATTCCATCGTCAGCGCGGTGGCTTTTCGCGGCGCTGAGTCGCTGCATACGCTGCGGCTGGCGGACGGCACCACGCTGTCGGCGCTGTTCCCCAGCCACCAGCAGCGCGCGCCGGGTGAACGCGTTCGCGTGCGGCCCGACCTGGCGCACGTCGTCGTCTTCGCCAACGAACCGGCCTGATCCTGCGGGCGGGTCAGGATTGGGAGAGACGGGCCACGACGGCGGCGACCTGCGGCTCGCGGCCCAGGGCGCGGCCGGTGCGCTCGAGCGCCGCGGCCAACTGCGCCGGCGTGTCGGCACGCAGCGTGGCGTGGCCGACCTTGCGGCCCTCCCGCGGCGACTTGCCGTAGTCGTGCCAGTGGCCGCTGGCTTCGGCCAGCACCGGCAGCGACGAGGGCATCTCGCCAATCCAGTTCAGCATTACGCTGTGGCCCACGGCGCGGGTGTCGCCCAGCGGCAGCCCCAGCACGGCGCGCAGGTGGTTCTGGAACTGCGAGGTCTCGGCGCCTTCGATGGTCCAGTGGCCGGAGTTGTGCACGCGCGGCGCCATTTCGTTGGCCAGCAGCACGCCGTCGCGCAGGAACAGCTCGAGCGCGAACACGCCGACGTAGTCCAGCGCCTCGGCCACCTTGCGCGCGGCGGCCAGGGCCTGCGCCTGCAGCGAGGCGTCCACCGTGGCCGGCGCCAGGCTGGCCGACAGGATGCCGGATTCGTGCCAGTTCTCGGTGAGCGGCCAGGCGCGCAGCTCGCCGTCGCGGCCGCGCACGGCCACCACCGACAGCTCGCGCTGGAAGGCCACGAAGCCTTCCAGGATCAGGCCCACCGTGTCGGCCTGCGCGCCCAGGGCGGCCCAGGCCGCGTCGGCGTCGGCCGGTGACTTGATGCGGAACTGGCCCTTGCCGTCATAGCCCAGCCGACGGGTCTTGAGGATGCACGGCGTGCCGATGCGCACCAGCGCGTCGTCCAGGGCCGCGCGGCTGGTGACGTCGGCGAACTCGGGCACCGGGATGCCCAGTTCGCGGAACAGCGACTTTTCGGCCAGCCGGTCCTGCGCCACGGCCAGCGCACGCGGGCTGGGGAACACCGGCACGCGCTCGGCCAGCCAGCGCGCGCTTTCCGCCGGCACGTTCTCGAAGTCGAAGGTGGCCACGTCCACCTGGTCGGCGAAGGCCGCCAGGGCATCGTGGTCGCGGTAGTCGGCCTGCAGCAGCGGCGCGAACTGGGCCGCGCAGGCGTCGGGCGTGGAGTCCAGCACCAGGAAGCGCAGGCCCAGGGGCGCGCCGGAAAGGGCGAGCATGCGGGCCAGCTGCCCGCCGCCGAGGATGCCGACGGTGGTCACGGCTGCCGCGGGTCCGGACGGTCCAGCACGTCCTGCGTCTGGCGGGCGCGGAACCCGTCCAGCGCCTCGCGCACCGCGCCGTGCTGCGGCGCCAGCAGCGCCGCGGCGAACAGGCCGGCGTTGGCCGCGCCGGCCGCGCCGATGGCGAACGTGGCCACCGGCACGCCCGCCGGCATCTGCACGATGGACAGCAGCGAATCGAGCCCGTTGAGCGACTTGCTTTGCACCGGCACGCCCAGCACCGGCACGGCGGTCATCGAAGCGATCATGCCCGGCAGGTGGGCCGCGCCGCCGGCGCCGGCGATGATGGCGCGCAGCCCGCGCGACTGCGCCGACTTCGCGTAGTCCACCAGCAGGTCGGGCGTGCGGTGCGCCGACACCACGCGCACTTCGTGCGGCACGCCCAGCTGCTCGAGGCGGGCGACGGCGTGCTGCATCGTCTCCCAGTCCGAGCGCGAACCCATGACGACCCCGACCAGCGGGGCAGCGGCGTCCAGTGGAGCGGCGGCACGTTCGTTCATGGCGGGCGGCTTTGGCAAAACGCTATTCTAGACGCAAGCCCCCGCCGGACACAGCCGCGCCCATGGACCGCAAATTGCTCGACATCCTCTGCTGCCCGACCACCAAGCAGCCGCTTGCCCTGCTGGGTGCGCCGGAGCTGGCCGCCGTGAACCGCGCCATCGCCGCCGGCGCCGTGGCCCGGGCCGACGGCAGCCCGCAGGCGGCGCCGCTGTCCGAGGCGCTGGTCACCCACGACCGCCGCACCGTCTACCGCATCGAGGACGGCATCCCCGTGCTGCTGGCGGACGAAGCGCTGGCCGTCTCCCAGATCAGCGACTTCCCGCGCTGATGCCCGGCGCCCTGCCCCCCGAGCAGGTCCAGGCCGACGTGGCCCGCGCCCTGGCCGAAGACCTCGGCCCCGGCGACGCCACCGCCCAACTGCTGCCCGATGTCCCGGCCGAAGCCTGGGTGGTCGCCAAGGAAGCCGGCACCATCGCCGGGCGCCCCTGGTTCGACGCCTGCTTCCGGGCGCTGGACCCCGATGTCGAAATCCACTGGCGCGTGGCCGAGGGCCAGGCCGTGGCGGCCGGAACGGTGCTGGTCACGCTGGCCGGGCGCACCCGTGCCCTGGTCAGCGCCGAGCGCCCGGCCTTGAACTTCCTGCAGACGCTGTCGGCCACCGCCACGTGCACCGCGCGCTACGTGGCGGCGGTGGCCGGCACCCGCACCCGCATCCTCGACACCCGCAAGACCCTGCCCGGCCTGCGCGTGGCGCAGAAGTACGCCGTGCGCGCAGGCGGCGGCGTGAACCACCGCATGGGCCTGTATGACGCGGTGATGCTGAAGGAAAACCACATCCACGCCGCCGGCTCGATCGCCGCCGCGGCGGCGGCGGCGCGGGCGCTGCATCCCGACCTGCCGCTGATCATCGAAGTCGAGGACCTGCACGAACTCGACCAGGCCCTGGCCACCGACTGCGACCGCATCCTGGTGGACGATTTCAGCCCCGAGGCCCTGCGCGAAGCCGTGCGGCGGGCCGCCGGGCGCACGCCGCTGGAAGTGTCCGGCGGCATCACCCTGGACCGCCTGGCCGACATCGCGGCCTGCGGGGTGGACTACGTGTCGGTAGGCGCGCTCACCAAGCACGTGCAGGCCCTGGACCTGTCGCTGCGGCTGGGCCCGCCCCCGCGCTGAAGCCGCAGGCTCAGCCGCCCGAACGGCTCATCAGCAGCGCCACCATGAACAGCACCGCCGCGGCGGTGAGCATGATCGGCACCCACTTGCTGATGCCGTTGCCGGCGGCCGCGACCGGGGCACCGGCCTGCTGGCGCGTGGCCTGCTGGGCCATTTCCATGCCCGGCGCCACCACGATGAAGCGCACGGCGTCCAGGCGCAGTTCGTCGCCGGCGTTGAGGAAGCCCTGCTGCACGCGCCTGGCGTTGATGTAGGTGCCATTCGACGAACCCAGGTCCTCGACCGACAGCCCTTCCGGGGTCGGCTTCACCAGCGCGTGACGGCGGGAAATCTCTTCCGCGTGCACCGAGATGTCGCACTCCGGGGCCCGGCCGATCACCACTGGCCCGGCCACCGGGAACACCTTGCCGAACACCGCGCCGGACACGCCGCGCAGCACGAACTTGGGCACCGCCATGCGCACCCGCGTGGCGCCCGAATCCTCGTCCGGGCCCGCAGCCGCACCGGCCGGCGACACGCTGCGCGCCGCCTCCACCACCGCGAAGCGGGCGAGCACCGGGCCGAAGCCGATCTGGTCGCCGGCGCGCAGCGCCATGATGTCGGGCACCGGCTTGCCGTTCACCGACACCGGGCCGCCGCCGGCGGGCACCTGCAGGTTGGCGCCGGTGCTGGTGACGTGGATCTCGCAGTGCACGTCGCCGATGGACGGGTCCGACAGCACGACGGCGTTGTCCGGGCCCGAGCCCACGCGGTTGACGCCGGAGCTGAGCAACACCTGCGCATGCTCGCCATTGGGAAACACCAGTTTCATCTTCGCTCTCCTGCGAAACGGCGAGGGCCCGTCGGGCCGGCTTTCGCGCCCATCTTATCCATGCGCGCGCCATCACGGCAGGGGGGGACGCCTTGCGGGTGGGCGGTGGCGTCCCCACACTGTGGGCATGCTCTCTACCCTTATCGTGATGGTGCTGGCCGTGGCCGGCGCCGCCTTCTGGTACGCCGGCCGCGGCGCCGCGGAAACCGCCACCCGCGTCGGCCAGGCCGCCTGCAGCCGCGCCGGCGTGCAGTGGCTGGACCAGAGCGTGCACCTGGTGGCGATGCGTTTGGGCCGGGGCAGCGACGGCTGGCTGGCGCTGGAGCGGCACTTCGGCTTCGAATACTCCACCGACGGCGACGACCGCCGCGCCGGCCGCATCGTGCTGCAGGGCAGGCGCCTGCGTTCGGTGGTGGGGCCGATGCCGCCGACGCCGCCCCAGGCCGCGCCGCTGGACGGTGCGCCGCTTACTTGATGACGCGAAGGTGGCTGCGCTTTGGCGCGTCGCCGCCGGCCTCGGGGCCGGGCGTGGGGTCGGGTGAATCGTCGGGCAGCATCGCGCCATCCTCGGGCAGCATCATGCCCTGCCCGGTTTCCTGGGCGTAGATGGCCATCACCGCCAGCACCGGCACCACCACCGACTGGCTGACGCCACCAAAGCGCGCCATGAAGCGCACCTCGCGGTTGTCCATCGCCAGGTGGGCCACGGCGCGCGGGGCGATGTTGAGCACCACCCGGCCGTCCTTCACCACCGACGCCGGCACCTGCACGCCTTCGCGCGCCGCGTCCACCAGCAGGTAGGGCGTCATGCCGTTGTCGTTGATCCACTCATTGAGCGCCCGCAGCAGGTACGGGCGGTTGGACGTCATCCCGGCGACCTCGTCGGTCACGGCGGCAGCTCGCGCAGCGATTTCTCTTCCGGGGTCAGGCTGCGCAGGTAGGCCGGGTTGCGGAAGATCCGCATGCCGTAGTCCTCGATCACCTTGGCTTCCTTGGGCAGCAGGATGCCCAGCGCAGGCAGGCGCCAGATGATCGGGGCGATGGCGCAGTCGGCCAGGCTCATTTCCGGGTTCAGGAAGAACTTCGAGGCCCTGAACAGGGGCAGCGACCCCACCAGCAGCTCCTTGAGGCGCCGGCGACCGGCGTCGGCCTGGGCCTTGCTGCCCTGCTGGATGGCCTGCACGTGCGGCACCCAGTCGCGTTCGACCGCGAACATGGCCAGCCGCAGCCGGGCGCGCGACAGCGGGTCCACCGGCATCAGGGGCGGGTGCGGGTAGCGTTCGTCGAGGTATTCGGCCACCACGCCCGCCGAGTAGAGCACCAGGTCGCGGTCCACCAGGGTCGGCACGGAATGGTAGGGATTGAGGTCGACCAGGTCCTCGGGCGGGTTGGTCGTGTCCACCGGCACCAGTTCATAGGTGACGCCCTTGGCCGCCAATACCAGCCTGACGCGGTGGCAAACCACGCAGTCACGGGCGGAGAACAGCGTCAGGGCGTTGCGGATGCGCGGACTGGCAGCCATCGGGGTTCCCTCTCGCGGCGCCACAAGCCCCTGCTGGCGGTCACCGGAAGCCCTAACCCTGCCCGAAACCCCGGGTCCGCCGCAAGCCGTGGCGGCTCCGGCCCCCATGCGCCGCGCCCGCCCTCCCCAAAACGCAAGAGGCCGCCCGAAGGCGGCCCCTGCCGTGACCTGGCCCGTCGGGCTCAGTGCACGTCGCGCCAGTACTCGAGCTTGAGCAGGTAGGCGATGAAGGTGAAGAAGGCCAGGAACAGCACCACCCACACGCCCACCGATTCGCGCTTGAGCGCCGCCGGTTCGGCCACGTACTGCAGGAAGGCGCTGATGTCGCGGGCCACCTGGTCGTACTGATTGGCGTCCAGCCGGCCGGGCTTGGCCAGCTCGAGCTTGGCCACGTGCGGCAGGCCGTCGGGGCCCTTTTCGTAGACCGGGCGCTGGATGCCCTGCAGCTCCCAGAGCACGTGCGGCATCGAGGCGCCGGGGAACACGGTGTTGTTCCAGCCCAGCGGGCGGGCTTCGTCGACGTAGAAGCCCTTGAGGTAGGAGTAAATCCAGTCCGGGCCGGCGTGGCGGGCACGGGCGGACAGGCTCAGGTCGGGCGGTGCCTTGCCGAACCAGGCGTTGCCGTCGCCGGCGGCGATGCCGGTGTTGATGTTCTCGCCGATCTTGGCGTCGCCCTGGATCAGGTTGGCCTCGACCACGGCCGGATCGAGGTCCAGGTCGTCGGCGATGCGCGAGTAGCGGTGCAGCGACAGCGCATGGCAGCCCGAGCAGTAGTTCATGAACAGGCCGGCGCCGCGCTGCAGCGAGGCCTTGTCGCTCAGGTCGGTGCCCGAGGACTCCAGGGCCGGGCCAGCGCCCGCGGCGAAGCCCAGGCTCGGCGCGATGGCCAGCAGGAGGGCGAAGAAGCGCAGCTTAGTCATGCGTGGTCACCCGCTCGGGAACTTCCTTGGTCTGGCCCATCGCGGACCAGAAGGGCATCAGGATGAAGAAGGCGAAGTAGTAGGCCGTCAGGATCTGGGCCACCAGCTTCTGCGTGTCGGAGCCCGACTGCGCGCCCAGCCAGCCCAGGATGACGAAGCCCACCGCGAAGATGGCGATCAGCACCTTGTGCAGCAGCGGGCGGTAGCGGATGGACTTGACCTTGCAGCGGTCCAGCCACGGCAGCGCGAACAGGATCATGGTGGCGCCGCCCATCACGATGACGCCGAACAGCTTGTCGGGGATCGCGCGCAGCATCGCGTAGAAGGGCGTGAAGTACCACACCGGCTTGATGTGCGCCGGGGTGACCAGCGGATCGGCCTCGATGAAGTTGTCCCACTCCAGGAACCAGCCGCCCATGGTGGGCGCGAAGAACACGATGAAGGCGAACAGGATGAGGAAGAAGCCGGCGCCGAACAGGTCCTTCACCGTGTAGTACGGGTGGAACGGGATGCCGTCCTTCGGCACGCCGGTGGCCTTGTCCTTGACCTTCTTGATGTCCACGCCGTCGGGGTTGTTCGAACCCACTTCATGCAGGGCGCCCAGGTGCAGCACCACCAGCAGCAGCAGGACCAGCGGCAGCGCGATCACGTGAAGGGCGAAGAAGCGGTTGAGCGTGGCGTCGGCCACCAGGTAGTCGCCGCGGATCCACTCGGTGAGGCCGTTGCCGACCACCGGGATGGCGCCGAACAGGTTGATGATGACCTGCGCGCCCCAGTACGACATCTGGCCCCAGGGCAGCACGTAGCCCATGAAGGCCTCGGCCATCAGCACCAGGAAGATCATCATGCCCAGCACCCAGACCAGCTCGCGCGGCTTCTGGTACGAGCCGTAGATCAGGCCGCGGAACATGTGCAGGTACACCACCACGAAGAACAGCGAGGCGCCGGTGCTGTGCATGTAGCGGATCAGCCAGCCCCACTCCACGTCGCGCATGATGTACTCGACCGAGGCGAAGGCCTCGGTGGCGCTCGGCTTGTAGTGCATCGTCAGGAAGATGCCGGTGACGATCTGGTTGACCAGCACCAGCATCGCCAGCGAACCGAAGTAGTAGAAGAGGTTGAAGTTCTTCGGAGCGTAGTACTCCGACATGTGCTTCTTGTACGCCGGGACCAGGCCCGGCGTGCGGTCGTTGAACCAGCCGATGACCGACTCGGCCGTGCGGGCAATGACGTTGGCCATCAGACGGCTCCTTCAGGGGCGACGCCCACGACCAGGTGGGTGTCGTCTACGAAGTGGTAGGGCGGCACTTCGAGGTTCGACGGGGCGGGCACGCCCTGGAACACGCGGCCGGCCAGGTCGAAGCGCGAGTTGTGGCACGGGCAGTAGAAGCCGCCCTGCCATTCGGAGTCGAAGGCCTGGGGCTGCAGCTCGGGCACGTAGGACGGCGAGCAGCCCAGGTGGGTGCAGATGCCGACGATGACGGCCAGCTCGGGCTTGATGGCCCGGGTCTCGTTCTTGGCGAAGGCCGGGGTCTGGTCGGCGTTCTCGGACGCCGGGTCGCGCAGGCGGTCGTTGAGGCCCGGCAGGGCAGCCAGCTGTTCCGGCGTGCGCTTGAAGATCCAGACCGGCTTGCCGCGCCACTGCACGATCATGCGCATGCCCGGCTCGCCGTCGATCTTGCTGATGTCCACGGACACCGGCGCACCGGCCACCTGGGCGCGGGCACTGGGCTTCCAGGTGCTGATGAACGGCACCGCCACGCCTGCCACGCCCACTGCGCCAACCACGGCGGTGGTGGCGGTCAGGAAGCGGCGACGGCCTGAGTTGACCCCTTCGTTAGCCATCCGGCTCTCCGAAAAACTTGCTAAGTGACTGAAAAACGGCAGGCGGGACCGGCCGGCCCCGCAAAGACGCGCAATTGTAGCGGAGGGACCGCGGCAGCGACAACGCCGCCGGATGCGTCATTGGGCCGACAGGGCCCCGCGGTAGCGTTCGGCCAGCTGGCCCACCCGGACCACGTAGCGCTGGGTCTCGGCGTAGGGCGGCACGCCGCCGTGGCGGTCCACCGCGCCTTCGCCGGCGTTGTAGCCCGCCGCGGCCAGGGTCAGGTCGTTGTTGAAGCGCTTGAGCAGCCAGGCCAGGTACTGCACCCCGCCCCGGATGTTCTGGTTGGGGTCGAACACGTCGGCAACCCCGAAACGGCTGGCCGTGGCCGGGATCAGCTGCATCAGGCCCTGGGCCCCGGCGTGCGAGACGGCATTGGGCCGGAACGCCGATTCGGCGTGGATGATGGCCCGCACCACGGCCTCCTCGACCCCGAACTCCAGCGCCGCGGCCCGGACTTCGGCCGCATAGGCCTCGGTGTTGAGCCGCACCGTGGAGAAGTCCACGCCCGGCAGCAGGCCGCAGGCATAGCAGGTCTCGACATAGCTGAAGAGCATCTTGGCGCCGGCGTCGCCGCCGGGCCGCACGTTGGTGTAGTGGACGATGCCGTCGCGCTCGTACTTGTACATGGCGCCACGGGTGACCTTGGCGCCGCTGCCGGCGGTCACGGCCGGCAGGGCCTGGCCGGCGGCCGCCGTGCGGAACTGCACCCGGCCCGTGGGGGCGCTGCGCGCGGGGCTGGCCGCGGCGCCGCCGGACACCGGCACGGCCGCCATCGGGGCCGGCGCGGGGCCACGCGGCCGGGCGTCGGCCGGGGTGTAGGTGCTCACCACCTTGCAGCTGGCGCCCGGCACCCGGGAGCCCGAGTAGTTCGGGATGCCGTCGGCGCCCGTGCACTTGTAAAGCGTGCCGGCCCCGGCCGGCGAGGCGGCGAGGATCAGGCAGGCAAGGGCCAGGCGGCGAACCGGGGTCATGGCCGCGAGGTTTACTCCAAGCCGGGTCCGTTGCCAAGCACCGGGGCTACAATGGCGCCCCCCACGGAACGGATTAACCGCCGCCATGCCCGTGAACTCGCCCGCCAAGGGCAAGCTCTACATCAAGACCCACGGCTGCCAGATGAACGAGTACGACTCGGCCCGCATCGCCGACGTGCTGGGCGCCGGGCACGGCTTGGAGCTCACTTCGGTGGAAGCAGAGGCCGACGTCATCCTGGTCAACACCTGCTCCATCCGCGAGCGCGCGCAGGACAAGATGTTCTCGCTGATCGGCAAGTGGAAGCACCTCAAGCGCGACAAGCCGGTGCTGATCGGCGTCGGCGGCTGCGTGGCCAGCCAGGAGGGAGAGGCCCTGCTCAAGCGCGCGCCCTGGGTGGACCTGGTGTTCGGCCCGCAGACCCTGCACCGCCTGCCGGGCATGATTGACGCGGCGCGCGCCACGGGCCGGCCGCAGGTGGACATCAGCTTCCCCGAGGTGGAGAAGTTCGACCGCATGCCCGAGCCGCGCGCCGAGGGCGCCAGCGCCTTCGTGTCGGTGATCGAGGGCTGCAGCAAGTACTGCTCGTTCTGCGTGGTGCCCTACACGCGCGGCGAGGAAGTGTCGCGGCCGCTGGACGACGTGCTGGTGGAAGTGGCCACGCTGGTGGCGCAGGGCGTCAGCGAGGTGCACCTGCTGGGCCAGAACGTCAACGCCTACCGCGGGCCCATGGCCGGCGGTGACGTGGCCGACCTGGCCTTCCTGCTGCGCGCGGTGGCCCGGCTCGAGGGCGTGCAGCGCATCCGCTACACCACCTCGCACCCGGTGGAGTTCAGCGACGCGCTGGTGGAGGCGCACCGCGACATACCGCAGCTGGCCAGCTTCCTGCACCTGCCGGTGCAGTCGGGCTCGGACCGCATCCTGGCCGCGATGAAGCGCGGCCACACGGTGCTGGAGTACAAGGCCAGGATCCGCCGCATCCGCGAGGCCAAGCCGGGCATCTCGATCAGCTCGGACTTCATCGTCGGGTTCCCGGGCGAAACCGACCGCGATTTCGAGGCCACCATGAAGCTGGTGGACGAGATCGGCTTCGACCAGAGCTTCTCGTTCGCCTATTCGCGGCGCCCCGGAACGCCGGCCGCCAACCTGCATGACGAAGTGCCGGCCGACGTCGCCAACGCGCGCCTGCGCCGGCTGCAGGCGGCCATCAATGAAAACGCGCGGCGCATCTCCGAAGCCATGGTCGGCAGCGTGCAGCGCGTGCTGGTGGAAGGCCCCAGCGCCCGCGACCCGGACGAACTCACCGGCAAGACCGAGAACATGCGCAACGTGAACTTCCCCGGCCAGCCGCGGCTGGTGGGCCGGTTCGTGGACGTGCGCATCACCGAGGCCCGCGCCAATTCCCTGCGCGGCGAAATCCTCACCCGCGAAGGCGTCGCCGCATGAACAAGCCCCCGCACCGCGATTTCGTCCTCGGGCCCGAGGACAACGAACGGCTGGCCAACCTCTGCGGCCCGTTCGACGAGCACCTGCGGCAGATGGAGCTGCGGCTGGGCGTGGAGATCGCCAACCGCGGCCACGTATTCCGCGTCACCGGCGAAGCCAAGGCCGCCGCCGCGGCCGAGAAGCTGCTGCACGCGCTGTACGAACAGGCCGCCAGCGAGACCCTGGACGCCCACGCCATCCACAGCCACCTGGGCAGCGCCCACCTGGAGCGCGTGGTGGACGGCTTCGAGCCGCAGGAAGTGGCCATCAAGGTCAAGCGCGGCACCGTGCGCGGCCGCGGCGCCAACCAGGCCAAATACCTGCACGCCATCACCACCCACGACATCAACTTCGGCATCGGCCCGGCCGGCACCGGCAAGACCTTCCTGGCGGTGGCCAGCGCGGTCGAGGCGCTGAACGAGTCGCGCGTGCAGCGCCTGCTGCTGGTGCGCCCGGCGGTGGAGGCCGGCGAGAAGCTGGGCTTCCTGCCCGGCGACCTGAGCCAGAAGGTGGACCCCTACCTGCGGCCGCTTTACGACGCGCTGTACGAAATGCTGGGCGTCGAGAAGGTGGCCAAGCTGCTCGAGCGCAACGTCATCGAGATCGCGCCGCTGGCCTACATGCGCGGGCGCACGCTCAACGACGCCTATGTAATCCTGGACGAGGCGCAGAACACCACGGTCGAGCAGATGAAGATGTTCCTGACCCGCATCGGCTTCGGGTCCACGGCGGTCGTCACCGGCGACCTGAGCCAGATCGACCTGCCCAAGCACCAGAAGTCCGGCCTGCGCGACGCCATTGACGTGCTGCGCGGGGTGGAGGGCATCAGCTTCACCTTCTTCACCGCCCACGACGTGGTGCGGCATCCGCTGGTGGCGCGCATCGTCCGGGCATACGATGCCCGCGACGGCAAGGAGTCGCAGGAATGACCCAGGGTCCCGTGCAGCTGGATGTGAGCGTGAGCTACGGCCTGCCCCGCGCCGGCCTGCCGGCCGCGGTGAGTTTCCGCCGCTGGGCCGCCGCGGCCGCCCAGGGCCGCATCAAGCGCGCCGACCTGGCCATCCGCCTGGTGGACGCCAAGGAGGGCCGGGCCCTGAACCGGCACTACCGGGGCAAGGACTACGCCACCAACGTGCTGAGCTTTCCGGTGGACCTGCCGCCCGGCGTCACCCTGCCCCTGCTGGGCGACCTGGTGATCTGCGCCCCGGTGGTGGCCAAGGAGGCGCTGGAGCAGGGCAAGCCGCTGGCCGCCCACTACGCCCACCTCACCGTGCACGGCGTGCTGCACCTGCTGGGCCTGGACCACGAGGACGAGCGCGAAGCCGAGGCCATGGAGCAGCTCGAGCGCGACATCCTGGCCACCCTCGGCCTCCCCGACCCCTACTGAAGAAATCGTACCAGGTACATTTTCAGTCTCAATGAGACTGAAAATGTACCTGGTACGATTTCCTCGCGGGGTGGTGGGGGTACAATCGGGGGCCCGCCCCTCGTGGCGCCTGCCCCACCGAGATGTCCGAAGATTCCCCTAGTAGCCCGCCGGAACGCCGCTCCTGGCTTGAACGCCTGAGCCTGGCCTTTTCCGGCGAACCCCAGACCCGGGAAGACCTGGTCGAGATCCTGCGCGACGCCCGGGCCAACGGCCTGGTCACGCCCGACACCCTGAAGATGCTCGAAGGCGCCCTGTCGGTGTCCGAACAGCAGGTCGGCGACATCATGGTGCCGCGCTCGCAGATGGTGTCCCTGCCCCTGGCGGCGAAGTTCCTGGACCTGATGAAGATGGTGGTCGAGTCCGGCCACTCCCGCTTCCCGGTGCACGGCGACGACCGCGACGAGATCCTCGGCATCCTGCTGGCCAAGGACCTGCTGCGCGGCATGGTGGCCGACGGCGGCCCGTCCACGGTGCGCGAACTGCTGCGCCCGGCGGTGCTGATCCCCGAATCCAAGCGCCTGAACGTGCTGCTCAAGGAGTTCCGCCTGTCGCGCAACCACATGGCCATCGTGGTGGACGAACACGGCGGCGTGGCCGGCCTGGTCACCATCGAGGACGTGCTGGAACAGATCGTCGGCGAGATCGACGACGAGCACGACGACGCCGACGAGCAGAAGCTGATCGCCGCCCAGGCCGACGGCCAGTTCATGGTGGACGCGCTGACGCCGATCGCCGACTTCAACGACCAGTTCGGCGCCGACTTCGACGACGACGAATACGACACCATCGGCGGCCTGGTCACCTCGGCCATCGGCCACCTGCCCGAAGCCGGCGAAGAGCTGGCGCTGGGCCGCTTCCACTTCCGCGTGGGCCGCGCCGACGCGCGCCGCGTGCACACCTTCGTGCTGAGCGTGCATGCGCCCGACTGAGTGGCGCGGAACCCTCGCCCTGCTGCTGTGGCTGGCCCTGCTGCTGGCCCCGGCGCTGGCGGCCGCAGCCCCGCGCATCGGCGTGGTGACGATGGAGCCGGGCGGCATCTTCTTCGAGCGCTTCGGCCACAACGCGCTGCTGGTGCAGGACGACGCCACCGGCACCGCCACGTCCTACAACTTCGGCTACTTCGACATGGACGAGCCGGGCTTCTTCGGCAACTTCGTCCGCGGCCACATGCAGTACTGGCTGGTGGCGCTGCCGCTGGACGAGGACCTGGCGCGCTACGCCCAGACCGGCCGCGGCGTGGGCGTGCAGTGGCTGGACCTCGCGCCCGAAGCGGCCACGGCACTGGCCGCGGCGCTGGCGGAAAACGCCCGCCCCGAGAACGCGCAGTACCGCTACGACTACTACACCAGCAACTGCTCCACCAAGGTGCGCGACGCGATAGACCAGGCGCTGGGCGGCGCACTGCAGCCGCAACTGTCGGGCCGTTCGCAGGGCAATACCTACCGCAGCGAATCGGTGCGCCTGGCCTCGCCCGCGCCGTGGATGGCGGTGGGCTTCCACCTGGGCCTGGGCGGCTTCGCCGACCGGCCGCTGTCGCGCTGGGACGAGTCGTTCATCCCGATGCGCCTGCGTGACGCACTGCGCGAAGTGAAGCTGGCCGACGGCCGGCCGCTGGTCGCCAGCGAACAGGCGCTGCTGCCGCACCGCGTGGCCCCGGCACCGGCCGAGGCGCCGCGCCTGCGCACCGGCGCCCTGTTCGCCGGCGTAGTGCTGGCCGGGCTGGCGCTGTGGTCGGCGCGCCGCGCGCCGCGCGCCCTGGCCGCCGGCGCCCTGCTGTTCTGGACCCTCGCGGGCCTGGCCGGCACGGTGATGGCGCTCATCTGGCTGGCCACCGACCACGTCGCCGGCCACGGCAACCAGAACCTGCTGCTGCTCAGCCCCCTGTGCCTGTTCCTGCTGCCCGGCGGCTGGGCGAAGCTGCGCGGCCGCGAGCCGTCGCCGCGCTTCCGCTGGCTGCTGTGGACCGTGGCCGGCAGCGCCGCGCTGGCCGGCTTCCTGAAGTTCCTGCCTTTCCTGGTGCAGGAGAACGTGGAATGGGTGCTGCTGCTCCTGCCGCTGCACTGGGCCCTGCTGCGGACCTTCGACCCCCGGCGCTGAACGCTTGCCGCGGGCCCGCGGCCCGGCCGATGATGTCGCGATGAACGAAGCCCTGCCGCCCATCCCGCCGATTTCCCCCGCCAGCGTGGTGAACTGCGCCGCCTACACCCGCGACGGCAAACGGCGGGAGATCACGCTCGAACAGGTCAGCGACGTCCTGTCCGTGGACGACGGCAGCTGGGTCTGGGTGGGCCTGCACGAGCCCGACGAGATCCTGCTTGACCAGCTGCAGGAAGAGTTCGACCTGCACGACCTGGCGGTGGAAGACGCCCACCACGCCCACCAGCGCCCGAAGATCGAGGCCTACGGCAACTCGCTGTTCATCGCCGTGCACACCGCGCAGGCGGTGAAGGGCCAGGTGGCGTTCGGCGAAACCCACGTGTTCATGGGCCCGCGCTACCTGCTCACCGTGCGCCACGGCGCCTCGCTGTCCTACGCGCCGGTGCGCGGGCGCTGCGAGCGCGAACCCGAGCTGCTGGCCATGGGCCCCAGCTACGGCCTGTACGCCGTGCTCGACTTCATCGTGGACAACTACCTGCCGATCGTCGACGAGTTCCGCGACAAGCTCAACGAACTCGAACAGGACATCTTCGCCGAAAGCTTCAGCCGCGACACCGTGATCAAGCTCTACGAGCTCAAGCGCGAACTCACCCGCCTGCGCCTGGCCGTGGCGCCCATGCAGGACATCACCGGCCAGCTCACCCGCGTGCACACGGGCATGGTCGGCGAAGAGATGCGGCTGTATTTCCGCGACGTGTTCGACCACACCCTGCGCGTCAACGACGCCACCGACACCCTGCGCGAGATGCTGACCGCCGCCATGTCCGTGAACCTGGCCCTGGTCACCGTGGCCCAGGGCGAAGTGGTCAAGCGCCTGGCCGGCTGGGCCGGCCTGCTGGCGGCGCCCACCCTGGTGGCCAGCTGGTACGGCATGAACTTCGAGCACATGCCGGAGTTGGCCGGGCGATACAGCTACCTGGTGCTGGTGGGCGTGACCGCGGCCATCGTGGCCGGGCTGTTCGTCGTGCTGCGCCGCGCCAAATGGATCTGACCCCCCGGCCCACTTGACGCGGGTCAAGGCATGGCGGCGCGGGCCTGCTTAACCTGCGGGCCATGACTGCCATCCCCCCCTTCGACGCCGAGCTGCTGCGCCGCTACGACCGCCCCGGTCCGCGGTACACCTCCTACCCGACCGCGCCGCAGTTCCATTCCGGCTTCGGCGAAGCGCAGTTCCGCCAGGCCGCCCAGCTGAGCAACGACGACCCGATCCCGCGCCGGCTGTCGCTGTACGTGCACGTGCCCTTCTGCTTCAGCCCCTGCTTCTACTGCGGCTGCAACCGCATCATCACCCGCGACCATTCGCGCGCCGACACCTACCTGCAGCGCCTGGTGCGCGAGGCGTCGCTGCTGGGCCCGCTGTTCGACCGCGACCGCGACGTGATGCAGGTGCACCTGGGCGGCGGCACCCCCAACTTCCTCACGCCCGGCCAGATCGGCGAGCTGCTGGAAACCCTGAGCCGGCACTTCCATTTCAGCCAGAGCCCGTCGCGCGACTTCTCCATCGAGATAGACCCGCGCTGCATCAACAAGGGCGACATCGAGGCGCTGGCCTTCATGGGCTTCAACCGCGCCAGCCTGGGCGTGCAGGACTTCGACCCGGCGGTGCAGGAGGCGGTGAACCGCATCCAGACCGTCGAGGAAACCCAGGCCGTCATTGATGCCTGCCGCAGGAACGGCTTCCGCTCGGTCAACGTGGACCTGATCTACGGCCTGCCGCGCCAGACGCGCGAAGGCTTCGGCAAGACCCTGGACACCATGATCGCCACCCGGCCCGACCGCCTGGCCGTGTACAGCTACGCGCACATGCCGCAGCTGTTCCGCCCCCAGCAGCGCATCAACGAAGCCGACCTGCCCAGCGCCGAGGACAAGCTGGGCCTGCTGCAGCTGGCCATCGAGAAGCTGTCGGCCGCGGGCTACCAGTACATCGGCATGGACCACTTCGCCCTGCCCGGCGACGACCTCGCCAAGGCCCAGGAAGAAGGCCACCTGCACCGCAACTTCATGGGCTACACCACGCACGCCGACTGCGACCTGATCGGCCTGGGCGTGAGTTCCATCAGCCACGTGGGCGACACCTACAGCCAGAACCCGCGCGACCTGCCGTCCTGGGAAATCGCCATTGACGCCGGCCGGCTGCCGACCTGGCGCGGCATGACCCTGGACGCCGACGACATCCTGCGCGCCGACCTGATACAGCAGCTGATGTGCCGCGGCGAAGTGGACTTCGCGGCCCTGGAACAGCGCCACGAGATCGAGTTCGAGGACTACTTCCGGGACGACCTGGCCCGCCTGCAGCCCCTGGAGGCCGACGGGCTGGTCGAGCGCAGCCTGCGCGGCCTGAAGGTGACCTCGCGCGGCCGGCTGTTGCTGCGTATCATCGCGGCATGCTTCGACCGCTACCTCCAGCAGCCCCAGTCCGAGCCCGCGCGGTTCTCCAAGGCCATCTGAGGCCGGTCCCGGGGTGTCCGTCTTGAGTCCCGCGTCCCGGCGACGCCCGCTGCCCTCGCCCGCCGCGGCCGACGACGGCGACTGCCTGCACTTCTGCAGCACCTGCGCCTTTTCCGACGCCTGCCTGTCGCAGGGCTTCGACAAGTCCTCGCTGATGGACCTGCACGTGCTGGTCGAACACGTGGGTCCGTTCCACGAGGGCGAACACATCTTCCGCGAAGGCGACGAGTTCAACGCCATCGCCGCCGTGCGCGCCGGCACCGTCAAGACCTACGTGCTCGACGCCACCGGCCATGAACAGGTGCTGGGCTTCCACCTGCCCGGCGAGATCATCGGCCTGAACGCCATCAGCCAGTCGCGCTACCCCTGCAACGCGGTGGCGCTGGACACGGTGATGCTGTGCCGGTTCTCGTTCCCGAAGATGGCGCTGCTGGCCACGCGCATGCCGGGCCTGCAGGCGCAGCTGTTCCGCCTGCTGAGCGAAGACATCGGCAAGGCCTCGCTGCTGGCCGGCGACTTCACCGCCGACGAGCGCATGGCGGCGTTCCTGGTGGCGCTGTCGCGGCGCTTCGCGCGGCGCGGCTTCTCGGCCACGCGCCTGCACCTGACCATGACCCGCACCGACATCGCCAACTACCTGCGGCTGGCGCCGGAAACGGTGAGCCGCGTGCTCAAGCGCATGCAGGACGACAAGCTGGTGAGCGTGGAGCGGCGCGAGCTGGAAATCCTGGACATGCCGCGCCTCGAAGGCCTGGCCCTCAACGTCCTGCGCCACTAGGCCACACAACCCCTGTGGGAGGGCCTTCAGGCCCGATGCTCTCCGAAAAGCGTCGGGCCTGAAGGCCCTCCTACGTTTTGGCGGCTTGACTTGGGTCAGGGACAGCCCGGGCCCACCGGCCGAGCATGACGACATCCTGAACCGGAGAGTTGTCATGAGCAGTACACGCAAGCTATGGATCGCACTGGCGATCTTGCTGGGCGTCTCGTTTTCCGTCCTGCTGTGGGTCGGCGGCGAGATCCATCGGGAAATGCCGCCGATGCCCGAGCAGGTGGTCACCCGCAGCGGCCAGGTGGTGTTCACCCGCGCCGACATCGAAACCGGCCGCCAGGTCTGGCAGTCCACGGGCGGCCAGCAGCTGGGCTCGATCTGGGGCCACGGCAGCTACGTGGCGCCGGACTGGACCGCGGACTGGCTGCACCGCGAGGCCGTGGACATCCTCGACCAGTGGGCGCGGCGCGACCACCAGGCGGCCAGCTATGCCGCCCTGGGCGCCGCGGAACAGGCCGCCCTCGCGGCCCGCCTGAAAGCCATGATGCGCCCGAACACCTACGACGCCGCCACGCGGTCGGTGGTGATCGACGACGAGCGCGCGATGGCCATCGCCAACGTCTCGGCGCACTACCAGAGCCTGCTGGGCAACGACCCCGCCACGGCCAAGCTGCGCGAAAACTACGCGATGAAGAACAACACCGTCGCCGACGCCGGCCACCGCCGCGCGATGACGGCCTTCTACTGGTGGACGGCCTGGTCGGCCACCACCCAGCGCCCGGGCAAGGACATCACCTACACCAACAACTGGCCGCACGAGCCGCTGGTGGGCAACACGCCGCCGTCGAGCCTGTTCCTGTGGACGGTGTTCAGCGTGCTGTTCCTGATTGCCGGCATCGCGCTGCTGGGCTGGCACTACGCGGTGAACCACAGCAAGGAAGAAGCGCCCATCAAGCTGCCGGCCACCGATCCGCTGGCCTCGGTGGTGGTCACGCCGTCCATGCGCGCCACGGCGAAATACTTCTGGGTGGTGATGGCGCTGTTCCTGGTGCAGATCCTGCTGGGCGCCGTGACCGCGCACTACCAGGTGGAAGGCCAGGAAGCGTATGGCTTCGCGCTGGCCGAATACCTGCCCTACTCGCTGTCGCGCAGCTGGCACACTCAGCTGGCGGTGCTGTGGATAGCCACGGCGTGGCTGGGCATGGGCCTGTACATCGGGCCGGCCATTTCCGGGCATGAGCCGAAGTTCCAGGCGCTGGGCGTGCACGTGCTGTGGGTCTGCCTGATCATCATCGTGGTGGGCGCCTTCGCCGGCCAGTGGTTCGCGGTGATGCAGAAGCTGGGCCTGGCCAACAACTTCTGGTGGGGCCACCAGGGCTGGGAATACGTGGACATCGGCCGCTTCTGGCAGTGGTTCCTGTTCCTGGGCCTGGGCATCTGGCTGACGCTGGTGGGCCGCTGCCTGGTGCCGGCCATCCGCCAGGGCGGCGAGTCGAAGTCCATCACCACCCTGCTGTTCCTGTCCACGGTGGCCATCGGCCTGTTCTACGGCGCCGGCCTGATGTGGGGCGAGCACACGCACCTTTCGATGGTGGAGTACTGGCGCTGGTGGGTGGTGCACCTGTGGGTGGAGGGCTTCTTTGAAGTCTTCGCCACGGCGGTCATCGCCTTCCTGTTCACCAAGCTGGGCCTGATCAAGGTGAAGACGGGCACGCTGGCCACGCTGTTCGCCACCATCGTGTTCATGGCCGGCGGCGTGCTGGGCACCCTGCACCACCTGTACTTCACCGGCACGCCGGTGGCGGTGATCGCGCTGGGCGCGTCGTTCTCGGCGCTGGAAGTGGTGCCGCTGGCCTATGTGGGCTTCGAGGCCTACCACACGTTCAAGCTGGGCCACGCCACGCCGTGGATGCAGCGCTACAAGTGGCCGATCCTGTTCTTCGTGGCGGTGGCGTTCTGGAACCTGGTGGGCGCGGGCCTGTTCGGCTTCCTGATCAATCCGCCGCTGCCGCTGTACTACATGCAGGGCCTGAACCTGACGCCGCTGCATGGCCACACGGCGCTGTTCGGCGTGTACGGCATGCTGGGCATCGGCCTGATGCTGTTCTGCCTGCGGGGCCTGAAGCCGGAGGCGATCTGGCCGGAGGCGCCGCTGCGCACGGCGTTCTGGGCGATGAACATCGGCCTGGTGGGCATGGCGCTGTTCACGCTGCTTCCGATCGGCATCCTGCAGCTGATCGCGGCGATCGACCAGGGCTACTGGTTCGCGCGTTCGGCGGACTTCATGCAGCAGCCGCTGATCGAGATGCTGGTGTGGATGCGGGTGCCGGGCGACACGATCTTCAGCGTCGGTGCGCTGTCGCTGGCGTGGTTCGTGGCGCGGCTGTGGATTGCGCCGCGCAAGGCGCCCGCCAGGATCGAAGGAGCGACCGAGGCCGCGCGCTGATCCTGGCGCGAAGCAAGGGAAGGGAGCACGGGGCCGCATTCGCGGCCCCGTTTTTTTTGGCTGATCTTCCAGGCGCGGGGGCTGGCGCTCGCTCTTGGTGGTTCCGGCGCCGGCCGCACCGCGGAGGCGAGGGTCACTTCCTGCGAACTAAAAGGCTCTGCCGTGAGCAGGAAGTGACCCTCGCCTCCGGGGTGGCGACGGCGCAAGGACCAAGCAGTGACCCTCGCTTCCGGGGCGGCGACGGCGCCGCAGCCAAGGGACTGACGTGGGTCAAGGCGGCAGGCGGCAGGGCGCGGCAGCATGGCGGCATGGACATCAAGCACGCACCGAACTCCTTCCCGCTTGCGGCCATTGCCGCCGCGCCGCATCGGCTGCTGTTCTTCATCGGCGCCTTCAACGTGATTGCCGCCATGGCCTGGTGGACCGCCTGGCTGGGTGGCGCCATGCCCGCGCCCACCGTCCCGGCGGGCTGGATGCATGGCTTCGTTATGCAGTACCAGGTGCTGCCCGCCTTCATTTTTGGCTTCCTGCTCACCGTGTTCCCGCGCTGGATGGGCCAGACCGAAGCCAGCCGCTGGCACTACCTGCCCGTCGGCCTGGGCCTGGTGGCCGGACAGGTGCTGACGCTGTCGGGCCTGGCAACCGGCTCGGCCATGCTGGTGCACCTGGGTGCCGTGAACACCGTGGCCGGCTGGATCGCGGCGATGGCCGTGCTGGCCGGCTGGCTGTTCCGCGACCGCGCCACCACCTGGCACGCCCTGTCCTGCTTCGCGGCGCTGGTGATGGGCCTGGCCGGCCTGCTGGCGTTCGTGGTTTTCTTGCACCTGCCCGATCCGCGGCTGGCGTTCGCCATGCTCAAGATCGGCACGTTCGGGCTGCTGGTGCCCGTGTACGCCACGGTGGCGCACCGCATGTTCCCCTTCTTTGCCGCCAACGTCGTGCCGGGTTACGTGCCGTGGCGGCCGATGGGCTGGCTGGTCGCCCTGTGGCCGCTGTGCCTGGCGCACCTGGGGCTGGAGCTGGCGCATCTGCATCAGTGGCTGTGGCTGGTGGATGCACCGCTGGTGGTGCTGACCGGCTACGCACTGTGGCGCTGGTGGCCGCGCGGCCCGATGCCGCCGCTGCTGCGGGTGCTGTTCGTGGGCTTCGCCTGGCTGCCGATCGGGCTGGCGCTGTACCTGGCGCAGAGCGCCTGGTTCGCCGCGACGGGTGAGTTCGCGCTGGGGCGCGCGCCGGTGCACGCGCTGTCGGTGGGCTTCTTCGGCAGCCTGCTGGTGGCCATGGTGACGCGCGTCACCCAGGGCCACTCGGGCCGGCCGCTCGAACTGGGGCGCATCCCCGCGCTGGCGTTCGTCGGCATGCAGTTGGTGGCCATGGTGCGCGTGGCGGCCGAAGCCGTGCCCGACCCCGCGCCCTGGATGCTGGCGGCGGGCCTGGGCTGGCTGGCCGTGTTCACGCCCTGGGTGCTGCGCTCGCTGTGGATCTACGCCACGCCGCGCGCCGACGGCAGGCCGGGCTGAGGGCGCGCCATGATCGTGTTCTACCTGCAGATCAAAGCCGTGCACGTGGCCATGGTGATCGCCAGCGGCGGTCTGTTCGCCCTGCGCGGCGCCGCGGTGCTGGCCGGCGCGCGCTGGGCGATGGCCGCGCCGCTGCGCTACCTCAGCTACACCATCGACACCGCCCTGCTGACCGCGGCGCTGATGCTGCTGACCGCGCTCAAGCTCAACCCCTTCGTGGTGCCGTGGCTGTCGGTGAAGCTGGCGCTGCTGGTGGTGTACGTGGTGCTGGGCAGCCTGGCGCTCAAGCGCGCCCGCAGCCGGCGCGCGCGTGCCGGCTTCTACCTCGCCGCACTGGCGACCTTTGGCTTCATGTACTTCGTGGCGCGCACGCACAGCCCGCTGGGCCTGCTGCAGGGGCTGGCGTCGTGACATCGGCCGGCATCCATCCGCTGTTCCTGGGCCCGTACGGCGAGAACGACGGCCTGTTGGAAAAGCTCGTCGTCGAGTTCCTGCGCGACCACGTCTACTGGCGCCGCAACTTCCACCCCGAGGACCCGCCGGCCATCCCGACCGACGCCGCAGGCGAGCCCGCGTTCCGCGACTTCGAGGCGCGCATGCGCCGCGAGCTGCATTCGCTGTCGGCGTCGCTCAAGCGTTCGGTGCCCTTCCACAGCCCACGCTACATCGGCCACATGGTGTCCGACCTGCTGCTGCCAGGCCTCGCGGCGCAGTACCTGACGCTGCCTTACAACCCCAACAACGTCAGCCTCGACGCCGCGCCGGTCACCATCGACCTCGAACTCAAGGTCGGACTGCAGCTGGCGCGCATGTTCGGCTACGTGGACGACCCCGCGCGTCCCGACTGTGCGTTCGGGCACCTCACCTCGGGCGGCACGCTCGCCAACTTCCAGTCGCTGCGGCTGGCGCTGGCCGTCAAGGCGTTCCCGGTGGCGCTGCGGGCCATCGGCGCGCCCGGCCTGGACGTGCCGGAAGACGACTGGACCGCGTTCAACCTCACTCCGGCCGCCACCGTGGCCCTGCTGGACCAATGGAATGCCTGGCTGGCGCATTGCCCGGCAGCACAGCGCCGCCAATGGCGCCAGCGCTGGAACGCCGAACGGCTCGAGACCCTGGGCCTCGCCGACTTCCTGGCCAGGCATCCGCAGCTGAAATCGCCGAGGGTCCTGGCGCCGGTGACCGCGCACTACTCCTGGTCCAAGGGCATGAAGCTGATGGGGCTGGGCCGCGCCCAGCTCGAACTGATGCCCGAGCGCGGCATGCGCACCGACGTCCATGCCCTGGAGGCGATGCTGGAGCGCTGCGAGCGCGAACGCCAGCCGGTGCTGATGGTGGTGGGCGTGCTGGGCAGCACCGAGTTCGGAACCATGGACCCCGTGCACGAACTGCTGGAGGCGCGCGACCGCTGGGCCGCGCGCGGCCTGGGCTTCGGCGTGCACGTGGACGCCGCCTGGGGCGGCTACCTGGCCACGCTGTTCCGCGAACCCGACGGCAGCCTGCGGCCGCTGGCGCACATGCGCGAGGAGTACCGAGACTTCCCCGCCACCGAAGTCCACGCGGCGTTCGGTGCGCTCGCCCGCGCCGATTCGATCACCGTCGATCCGCACAAGCTCGGCTACATCCCCTATGGCGCCGGCGCCTTCCTTTGCAGGGACCAGCGCGCGATGGCGCTGCTGGCCGAAGAAGCGGACTACGTCTTCACCGCGGGCGAGGACGGGGACTTCTTCCAGCGCTTCCGCCAGCTTGGACGCTACATTCCCGAGGGCTCCAAGCCGGGTGCAGCGGCGGCGGCTGTCTACGTCACGCACCGCGTGCTGCCCCTGGACCACGCCCACTTCGGCCAACTGCCGCGCGAGTCCATCCTGGCCACCGAAGCCTTCCGGACGGCCGCGGCCCGCTTCGCCGCCCGGCTGGGAGGCAGGCTGCACTGCCGCATACCCTTCGAGCCCGACAGCAACCTGATCTGCCTGGCCCTGAACCCGGCCGGCAACTGCGACGTGGGCGAAATGAACCGCTTCGTGCGCGCCCTGCACGGCAGCCTCAGCTACGACCCGGGCCAGCCGCTTCAGGCGCGGGAGTTCTTCGGCTCCATGACCACCCTGCGGCCCGAGATTTTAGGCCGGGAGGAAACGCTGCGCGTGCTGGCGTCGCTGGACCTGGACCCTGCCACGCTGGACGCCGGCGGCGAGGACGACGACCGCGTGGTGATCCTGCGGCACACGCTGATGAATCCCTTCCTGCTGGACACGGGCAACGGCATCAGCTACCTGGAAATGTACTTCGACTACCTGGAGCGCCGCGCGACGGCGCTGATGGTTGGCGCCGCATGACCGACGCGCCCTGCCGCCGCTGGCTGCACGCCGCGTTGGCCAGCCTGGGCCAGGAAGCCGCGCGTTCAGCCGACACGCACCTGCTGCGGGTGGACCTGGCGGCGTTCCCGGGCATCGTCCTGTACTTCAAGGACGAGGCCTCGCATCCCACCGGCAGCCTCAAGCACCGGCTGGCGCGTTCGCTGTTCCTGTATGCGCTGTGCAATGGCCGCCTGAGCGAAGGCCAGGGTGCGATTGATGCGTCATCGGGCAGTACGGCGATATCCGAGGCTTGGTTCGCGCGCCTGCTGGGCGTGCCGTTCACGGCGGTGATGCCCGACTGCACCGCCCCGGCCAAGGTGCGCCTGATCGGCTCGCTGGGCGCGAACTGCGTGCTGGTGCCTCCGGGCGTTGATGCCAGCGCGGTCGCGCGTGAGCGCGCCGCGCGCGAAGGCCTGTGCTACCTCGACCAGTTCGGCCTGGCCGAGCGCGCCACCGACTGGCGCGGCAACAACAACATCGCCGAATCCATCCTGGAACAGATGGCCGAAGGCCCGGACCCGGAACCCACGTGGATCGTCTGCGGCGTGGGCACCGGCGGCACCTCGGCCACGATAGGCCGCTACCTGCGCTACCGCCGGCTGCGTACGCGCGTGTGCGTGGCCGAACCCACGGGCGGTGCGTTCGCCGTGGGCTGGCGCACGCGCGACCCGGCCGCGGTGGCAAGCCAGCCGACGCTGATCGAAGGCATCGGCCGCCCGCGCGTCGAACCCAGCTTCGTGTTCGACGTGGTGGACCGGGTGGAGGAGGTGGACGACGCCGATTCCATCGCCGCCGCCTGGCAGCTTGAATCGCTGCTGGGCCGCCGCTATGGCGGAAGCTCGGGCACCAACCTGGTGGCCTGCCTGCGCCTGGCGCGGGCGATGCGCGACGCAGGCCAGTCCGGCAGCCTGGTGAGCCTGCTGTGCGACCGCGGCGACCGCTACGACGAAACCCTGTTCGACCGCGCGTGGCTGGCGCGCAACGGCATCAACCTCGAGGCCGGCCTCGCCGCGCTCGGCGCGATCCCGGCCGCATGAACCACCATGACCTGCGCAGCTTCCTGGGCGCGCTTTCGCGCCGTGGCCAACTGCAGCAGGTGGACGCGCCGGTGGACCCCGACCTCGAAAGCACCGCACTGTGCCGGCTGGCGCTGCGGCGCCAAGGTCCGGCCCTGTTGATGACCCACCCAGTCGGTTCCCGGCACACGCTGCTGGGCAACCTGTTCGGCCATCGCGATCGCATCGAGCTGGCGCTGGGCGGCCGGCCGCTGGCCTCGCTGCGCGAGCTGGGTGAACTGCTGGCGTCGGTGAAGGAGCCGCGCTGGCCGTCCAACCTCCGGCAGGCGCTGGCGAACTGGCCCGAGCTGGCGCAGCTGGCGCACGTGGCGCCAAAGACCACCCGCGAGGCGGCCTTCAACGAAACGGTGCTCGAAGGCGAAGACATCGACCTCGGCGCGCTTCCGATCCAGCGCTGCTGGCCGGGCGACGTGGCGCGACTGGTCACCTTCGGCCTGGTGGTGACCCGGGGCACCCGCCAGCCGCGCCAGAACGTCGCCATCTACCGCCAGCAGCTGCTGTCGCGCAACCGCGTGGTCATGCGCTGGCTGCCGCACCGCGGCGGCGCGCTCGATTTCGCCGACTTCCAGGCCGCGCACCCGGGCAAACCGTTCCCGCTGCTGGTGGCGATAGGCGCCGATCCGGCGACGATGCTGGCGGCCGTGGCGCCGGTGCCCGACACGCTGTCGGAGTACGAGTTCGCCGGGCTGCTGCGCGGCGCCCGCACGCGCGTCTGGCACAGCGCGATGACGGGGCTGGATGCTCCCGCCGGCAGTGAGATCGTGATGGAAGGCTTCATCGAGCCCGGCGACACCGCCACGGAAGGCCCGTTCGGGGACCACACCGGCTACTACAACGCGCAGGGCGAGTTCCCGGTGTTCACCGTGAAGCGACTGCGCATGCGCCGCGACGCGATCTACCACGGGAGCTACATGGGCCGGGCGCCGGACGACGAACCGTCGGTGCTGTCGTCGGCGCTCAACGACGTCTTCGTGCCGATCCTGCGCAAGGTGTTTCCCGAGGTGGTGGACTTCTACCTGCCGCCGGAAGCCTGTTCCTACCGCATCGCCGTGGTGAGCATCCGCAAGCAGTACCCGGGCCACGCCCGGCGGATGATGATGGGAGTTTGGTCCTACCTGCGACAGTTCACCTACACCAAGTTCGTCATCGTCACGGACGAGGACATCGACGTGCGCGACTGGTCGCAGGTGCTGTGGGCGCTGTCCACGCGGGTGGACCCGGCGCGCGACACGATGCTGGTCGAGAACACGCCGATCGACTACCTCGATTTCTCCAGCCCGGTGCCCAACCTCGGATCGAAGCTGGGCATCGACGCCACCCGCAAGTGGCCGGCCGAAACCTCGCGCGCCTGGAGCCAGCCGATCGTGCCGGATCCGGCGGCGGAACGTCAGGCGGAGTCGATCTGGTCGGCGCTCCAGGCCACGTCGTCGAACAGCACCGGGTAGCGCGCCAGCACCGCTTCGAGGTCTTCCATGGCCTTGGCGTCGAACTTGCCGCTCGCCAGCCTCGCACTGGCCTGCAGCACGCGGGCCAGCAGTGGGTGCAGGGCCGCGTCGGGCTCGGGCTCGAGCCGGCACTGGGCGATCATGTCCTGCACGGCGGCGTCGAGCTCGGCGGCGATGGCCTTGACCTGCTCCGCGCTCAGATGGCCGTGGGCCCCATGTGAAAGCGCCTGCGTGGCGGCGCGGAGGCGCTTCATGCCGCGGGCCAGGGGTTCGTCCGCCTGCCAGCGCACGGCCGGGGCGCCGGAGTCCGCAGGCAGCTTGCCCGGCGCATGCCCGGCGTGCGAAGCGTGGTGCGCCGCCGGTTCGGCAACGCGCGACGTAGCCGGCACCAGGGCGGGCGCGGCCAACAGCAGGGCGACGCACAAGTGCGGCAGCATCGGTTTCAAGGCAGGCTCCTTCGGTGCAACGGCCACGGTCGCCGCTGGCCAGCATGATGGCCCGATCGATGCGGCCCGTATCTGACCCAGGTCAATGACGGTGATGGCACCGCGGGGGAGCATGCCGCGTCCCCGCCCCGGAGTGCGCGATGCAACTGGTCTGTCCCGCCGGCAACCTGCCGGCCCTGCGCGCGGCCGTGGATGCCGGCGCCGATGCCGTCTACGCGGGCTTCCGCGACCAGACCAACGCCCGCGCCTTCCCGGGGCTGAACTTCGACGACGCCGAGCTGCGCGCCGGCATCGCCTACGCGCACCAGCGCGGCTGCAAGGTCTACATCGCCTTGAACACCTATCCCGAGACGTCGCGCCTGCGGGTCTGGCAGGAGGCCGTGGACCACGCCGCCGCACTGGGTTGCGATGCCATCATCGCCGCCGAGATGGCCGTGCTCGACCATGCCATGCGCGAACACCCCGGCATGGCGCGCCATCTTTCGGTGCAGGGCTCGGCCACGTCGGCACCGGCGCTGCGCTACATGCACGAGCGGTTCGGCATCAGCCGGGCGGTGCTGCCGCGGGTGCTTTCGCTGCAGCAGGTGGAGCGCCTGTGCGTGTTTTCACCGGTGCCGCTGGAGGTGTTCGCGTTCGGCAGCCTGTGCATCATGGTCGAGGGCCGCTGCCAGCTGTCGAGCTACGTCACCGGCGCCTC
>DAORUD010000010.1:0-35080 GCA_035433005.1 Arenimonas sp.
CCAAGACCATCGACCGCATCATCGACGTGTTCCCGGCCGGCGAAAAGCCGATGGTCCGCTCCATGCTTTCCGAGTCCCTGCGCGCGGTCATTTCGCAGTCGCTGCTCAAGAAAGTCGGCGGCGGCCGCGTCGCGGCGCACGAGATCATGGTCGCCACGCCCGCCATCCGCAACCTCATCCGCGAAGACAAGGTGGCGCAGATGTACTCCGCCATCCAGACCGGCCAGCAGTACGGCATGCAGACGCTCGACCAGTGCCTGCAGGACATGGTCAAGCGTGGCTTGGTGACCAAGCTGCAGGCCAAGGAATACGCCAAGGACAAGAAGCTTTTCGAATGACGTCGCGACCGGTCAGGGGGGCTGGCGGCACGTTGCATCAATCCAGGGGTCGTGAAGCCAACAGGGCCCCCGCACAGGAGCACGCATGAGCAGCATCGACTTCACCTCCTTCCTGAAGCTCATGGCGCACAAGAAGGCCTCCGACCTGTTCATCACCGCGGGCGTGCCGCCGTCGATGAAGGTCAACGGCAAGCTGTCGCCCATCACCCAGAACCCGCTCACGCCCCAGCAGAGCCGCGACCTGGTGCTGAACGTCATGAACCCCTCGCAGCGCGAGGAGTTCGAAAAGACCCACGAGTGCAACTTCGCCATCGGCGTGTCGGGCGTCGGCCGCTTCCGCGTGTCGTGCTTCTACCAGCGCAACCAGGTGGGCATGGTGCTGCGCCGCATCGAGACGCGCATCCCCACGGTCGAGGAACTCAACCTGCCGGCGGTCATCAAGTCGCTGGCCATGACCAAGCGCGGCATCATCCTGTTCGTGGGCGCCACCGGCACCGGCAAGTCCACCTCGCTGGCGGCCATGATCGGCTACCGCAACATGAACTCCTCGGGCCACATCATCACCATCGAGGACCCGATCGAGTTCGTGCACAAGCACGAAGGCTGCATCATCACCCAGCGCGAAGTGGGCATTGACACCGATTCCTGGGAAGCGGCGCTCAAGAACACCCTGCGCCAGGCCCCCGACGTGATCATGATCGGCGAGGTGCGCACCCGCGAGGGCATGGACCACGCCATCGCCTTCGCCGAAACCGGCCACCTGGTGCTGTGCACCCTGCATGCCAACAACGCCAACCAGGCGATGGACCGCATCATCAACTTCTTCCCGGAAGACCGCCGCAACCAGCTGCTGATGGACCTGTCCATGAACCTCAAGGGCGTGGTCGCCCAGCAGCTGATCCCCACGCCCGACGGCAAGTCCCGCCGCGTGGCGATGGAAATCCTGCTCGGCACGCCGCTGGTGCAGGACTACATCCGCGACGGCGAGATCCACAAGATCAAGGACGTGATGAAGGAGTCGACCAACCTGGGCATGAAGACCTTCGACCAGGCCCTGTTCGAGCTCTACCAGGCCGGCGAAATCAGCTACGAGGACGCGCTGCGCTTCGCCGATTCGGCCAACGAAGTGCGCCTGAAGATCAAGCTGGCCCAGGGCGGCGACGCCCGCACCCTGTCGCAGGGCCTGGACGGCGTGGAGCTGTCCGAGGTCAAGTAACCGCGGCCGCGGCAGGCTTTACGGGACGCCGGGCACTGCCCGGCGTCCTGCCGTGGGGCCGGCGCGCTAAACTGGCGCCATGGCCGACACCCCCTGCTTCACCGACCATTTCCTGATTGCCATGCCCGGCCTGGAAGACCCGAACTTCCACCGGTCGGTGACGCTGGTCTGCCAGCACGATGCCAGCGGCGCCATGGGCATCGTCATCAACCGGATGGCCGACTACACGCTGGGCGAACTGCTCGACCAGCTGCAGCTGCCCACGCGGGACGAACAGCTGGCCGGGCGCGTCATCGTCGCCGGCGGCCCCGTGCATCCCGACCGCGGCTTCGTGCTGCACGACGACCCGCGCGAATGGAGCTCCACGCTGCACCTCGGCCGCGGCCTGGCCGTCACCACGTCGCGCGACATCCTGGCCGCCATGGCCCAGGGCGACGGTCCGCGCAATGCGCTGGTGGCCCTGGGCTACGCCGGCTGGAGCGCCGGCCAGCTCGAGGACGAGCTGGCGCAGAACAGCTGGCTCACCGTGCCCGCCGATCCCGCCATCGTCTTCGACACGCCGCTGGAAGAGCGCTGGCACGCCGCGGCGCGCGCCCTGGGCGTGGACCTGTCGCGGCTGGCCGACTACGCCGGGCACTCATGACGACGCCCACCACGCTGCTGGCTTTCGACGTGGGTGCCAAGCGCATCGGCGTGGCGGTGGGCAACACCGTCACCCTGAGCGCGCGCGAAGTGGGCGTGCTGGACGTGCACGGCGGCGGCCCCGACTGGGCGCAGCTCGACCGCTGGGTGAAGGAGTGGCAGCCGCAGGCCCTGGTGGTGGGCGACCCGGTGCCGCTGGACGGCGGCGACCAGCCCGCGCGCCAGCGCGCCCGCGGCTTCGCCCGCAGCCTGGCCCGGCGCTACGCGCTGCCGGTGGACCAGGTGGACGAAACCCTGAGTTCGCGCGAGGCCGCGCAGCGCTTCGCCGCCGGCCGCGCCGCCGGCGCCCGCAAGAAATCGCAGGCCGCCACGCTCGACGCGCTGGCCGCGGTCGTCATCCTCGAACGCTGGCTCACCCAGCCCCAGTCCCGCCATCCCCTCGACACCGGATCCCCCGCGCCATGAGCCACGACCTCCAGTATTCCGCCGACGGCCGCCTGCGCCACCTGCTCAGCCTGGACGGCCTGCCGGCCCCCGTGCTCGAAGACCTGCTCGACCGCGCCCAGGCGATGCTGCCGCACGCGCACTCGGGCACGGCGATGCGCGGGCGCCAGCCCGGGCGCACGCTGTGCACGCTGTTCTTCGAAACCTCCACCCGCACCCGCAGCAGCTTCCAGCTGGCGGCGACGCGGCTGGGCATGGACGTGCTGAACTTCGACGTCACCACCTCGTCCACCAAGAAGGGCGAAAGCGCGCTCGACACCATGCGCACGCTCGAGGCCATGGGCGTGGACGTGTTCGTGGTGCGCCACGCCGATGACGGCGCCGTGGCGGCGCTGGCCGCCGGTGCGGCGCCGGGCACGCGCTTCATCAACGCTGGCGACGGCCGCTCCGCACACCCCACCCAGGGCCTGCTGGACATGCTGACGCTGCGCCAGCACAAGGGCCGCGATTTCTCGAAGCTCACCGTGCTGATCGCCGGCGACCTCAAGCACTCGCGCGTCGCGCGCTCAGACCTGCACGCGCTGCGCGCGCTGGGCTGCGGCGAGATCCGCGTCTGCGGCCCGGCCAACCTGCTGCCCGGCGACGACGTGCTGCGCGGCTGCCGCGTCTTCAACGACTTCGACCAGGCCGTGGCCGGCGTGGACGCCGCGATCATGCTGCGCCTGCAGCGCGAGCGCATGGACGAGGGCCTGGTGCCTTCGCTGGAAGGCTACTACCGCGACTTCGGGCTGAGCCCGGCGCGCGTGGCGCTGGCGGCGCCCGGCGCGCTGGTGATGCACCCGGGCCCGATGAACCGGGGCGTGGAAATCGACGGCGGGGTGGCCGACGGTCCGCAGTCGGTGGTGCTGCAGCAGGTGGCCAACGGCCTGCCGGTGCGCATGGCGGTGATTGACGCGCTGCTGGGCGACTGAGCCCGGGCCTGGCCGCTATTCGCTGGCCACGCTGCCGTTCTGGAACTGCCAGGTGCGCGTGATGTGCAGCACGTCGATGTTTTCCTGGGTGCGCGGCAGCGGCGGGTAAGGCTCGGACAGGCGCACGATGCGCATGGCCGCCTGGTCCAGCACGCCCAGGCCGCTGCTGCGGTTGAGCACGATCTCCTCGATGCTGCCGTCGCGCCGCACCGCCACCGTCATCACCAGCCGGCCGCCCAGGCCGCGCCGGCGCGCCTCGTCGGGGTAGTTGAGGTTGCCCACGCGTTCGACCTTGGCCACCCAGGCGCGCAGGTAGGTGGCGTATTCGTATTCCCGGGTGCTGGCGGAAATGAACTTGCGCTTGGGGCGCTTGGCCATCAGCTCCTGGCGCCGTTCGATCTCGGCGGCCAGTCGGGCCATTTCCAGGCTTTGCTCCACCAGCTCGCGGCCCGGCGGCAGCAGGCTGGGCTCGGTTTCGCGCTGGTCCTTGGGCACCGGCAGGACCACGGGGCTGGGCGCGAGGGTGCTGAGCACGCGCGGGATGGGCTCGGGCTCGGGCGGTGGGGCCTGGGCCTCCAGGGGTTCGGGCGCCACGCCGGGGTCGGCCTTGGGCACCGGCGCCAGCTGTTCCTCGCGGGGGCGCTCGGGCCGGTCGCTTTCGCCGCCGCCCTGGTTGTTGGCCTGGGCGATGAAATCGGCGTCCTGGGGCGGCTGGTCGCTGCGGGTCTCGGTCAGGATCACGTCCAGCGTGGGCGTGACCGGCGCCGCGTCGTCCCGGGTGAAGCCCACGCCCAGGATCAGGACCCCGAACACCACCAGCGACAGCGCCATCGTGGCGCTGAGGCGCTCGGCGGGCCCGATGGCGGGGGCCGCGGCCACTCAGTCCCGGCCGGCCCGTCGGGCCTCGATGGCGTCGAACAGCTGGCCGGCGATGTTCAGGCCGAACTGGGCGTCGAGCTCGCGCACGCAGGTGGGGCTGGTGACGTTGACCTCGGTAAGCCAGTCGCCGATCACGTCCAGGCCGACGAACAGCATGCCCCGGCGCTTGAGCTCGGGCCCGACCTGGGCGGCGATCCAGCGGTCGCGCTCGGACAGCGGGCGGCCCTCGCCGCGTCCGCCGGCAGCCAGGTTGCCGCGGAACTCGTCGCCCTGGGGGATGCGGGCCAGGCAGTAGGGCACCGGCTCGCCGTCCACCAGCAGGATGCGCTTGTCGCCGTCCTTGATTTCCGCAATGAAGCGCTGGGCCAGGGCCAGGTGGCGGCCGCCGTCGGTCAGCGTTTCCAGGATCACGTTCAGGTTCGGGTCGCCGTGGCTGACCCGGAAGATGGACCGGCCGCCCATGCCGTCCAGGGGCTTGAGCACGGCCTGCCCGTGCCCGGCCACGAAGGCGCGCAGCCGGGCGGCGTCGCGCGACACCAGGGTGGGCGGGCAGCACTGGGGGAACAGCAGCGCGCCCAGCTTCTCGTTGAGGTCGCGCAGGCCCCGGGGGTCGTTCACCACCAGCACGCCCGCGGCCTGGGCCACCGACAGGATGTGGGTGTCATGCAGGTAGTCGGCGTCCACCGGCGGGTCGGTGCGCATCAGCACGACGTCCATCTCGGCCAGGGGGCGCGTGGCGGGGTCGCCCAGGGTGTACCAGTCGGCCGGGTCGTCGCGGACCACGGCCGTGGCCATGCGCGCCATGGCCTCGGCGCCGTCCAGCGACAGGCCCCCGGGCAGCACGTAGTGCAGCCTGTGCCCGCGGCGCTGGGCCTCGAGCATCATGGCAAAACTAGTATCCTTCCCGATCTTGATCTTGCCGATCGGGTCCATCACCACGGCCACGTCCAATGCCATCAGCGCCTGCAACTCCCTGGTCAGGCCTCCTAGCCTAGCAGGGCGTCCCCGGATCGTGCGCTTGGTCACGTCCGGAGTGAGGTGCGCTTGACACATTCGCGCCCGGCTGGGATATAAGCTAATAAGCTGCGGGCGTCCGGACCGGGGCCTGCGCTGCCAGGGAAAGCATAGAAATGGGGAGTGAGATGGACGAAAACCACCTGGCCGGCTTGCGGGTCATGGTCATTGACGACTCGAAGACGATCCGCCGCACCGCCGAAACCCTGCTCAAGAAAGAGGGCTGCGACGTGGTGACCGCCACCGACGGTTTCGAAGCCCTGTCCAAGATCGCCGACCACCAGCCGCAGATCGTCTTCGTCGACATCATGATGCCGCGCCTGGACGGCTACCAGACCTGCGCGCTGATCAAGAACAACCAGATGTTCAAGGCCACGCCGGTCATCATGCTGTCGTCCAAGGACGGCCTGTTCGACAAGGCGCGCGGCCGCATCGTCGGTTCCGAGCAGTACCTCACCAAGCCCTTCACCCGCGATGAGCTGCTGTCGGCCATCCGCAAGTACGTGCCCGCCGGCTGAGGGCGCGACCATGGCCAAGCAACCGCAGATCCATCGCGCCGGGCCGTTCGAAACCCTCCTGGACTACGAGGTCCGCTCGCTCGCCCACGACCCGGGTCGTCCCGAGATGGTCGAGGCGGCGGGCCACTGGCGCGGCGTCGGCTTCCGGCTCGGGCAGCGCCGGCTGGTGTCGTCGTTCGACGAAGTGGTCGAGATCCTGCCGCTGCCGCCGGTCACCGCCGTCCCCGGCGCGCACCCGTGGATGCTGGGCGTGGCCAACGTCCGCGGCAGCCTGCTGCCGGTGGTCGACCTCAAGCAGTTCCTCGAGGGCGAGCGCACCGTGGTCCACGAAGGCCAGCGCTGCCTGGTGGTGCGCCAGGCGGGCGGCAACGTCGCGGTGATCATCGACGAGCTGTTCGGCCAGCGCACGTTCAACGACACCCACCGGGCCCAGATGGACGGCGAGGGCGACGGCCGTTACGGCCATTTCGTGGCGCAGGCCTACCGCCTCGCCGACCAGACTTGGGGCGTGTTCAACATGAACCTGCTGACGCGCACCCCGGAATTCCGCCAGGCCACCGCCTGAGTGGTCCTTTGCATGATTTTTTTTGTTGGTCTTTAAACAGGGGTTGAGGTCCAGTCATGAGCACTAATCCGCGCTCGTTCACCGACACGCTAACCAACATCGGCCTGCGCTTCTGGGCGATCGTGCTGATCGTCTCGCTCGCGATCCTCGGTGCGAACTTCATCTACGCCGGCTACCTCGGCGGTCGCGAGGACAAGGCCAAGGCCCTGACCGCCGACCTGCAGGTGTTGTCGCAGCAGTTGGCGAAGTACACCCAGGAAGCCGTCGACGGTAACGCCGACGCCTTCGTCGAGTTCAAGGCGACCAAGTCGCGCATCGACTCGATCGTCGCCGCCCTGCGGACCGGCAGCGCGGCCGAAGGCGTGGACGGCTACGAGGGCAACCCCAACGCCCTGGGCGTCAGCAGCGCGCTGGGCAAGGTCATCGAGACCTGGCAGCCGATGGCGGACGCCGCCACCAGCATCGAGCAGAACGAAGACAAGGTGCTCAACCTCGCCGACACGGCGGCCCAGTTCACGGCCCGCGTGCCGCGACTGGCCTTCCAGCTCGACGAAGTGGTGCGCGCCCTCTCCGACGCCAACGCCCCGGCCTCGCAGATCTCCATCGCCAACCGCCAGATCGTGCTGGCCGACCGCATGTCGCGCCGCGTGACGGAAATCATCGCCGGCGGTGAAAACACCGTCTCGGCCGCCGACGCGCTGTCGCGCGACGCCACGGTGTTCGCCCAGGTGCTCGACGGCCTGCGCAACGGCAACGAGGAACTCGGCGTCAACCGCCTGACCACGGCCGCCGGCCTGGCGGCCCTGGACGCGGTGGAAACGCAGTACGGCGAAGCCCAGGCCGACCTGGACATCGTGCTGGGCGCCTCGGCCGACCTGGCCGAAGTGCAGGGCGCCGCGACCCAGATCTCGGAAGAGTCCAACGTCCTGCTGGAAAACAGCCAGGCGCTGTTCACCAGCTTCGACAACATCAACTTCGCCCGCCTGTTCCCGAACAACTACTGGGCCATCGGCGGCGGCATCGGCGCCGTGGTCGGCCTGTTCTTCCTGCTCGGCACCATCTTCCGCGACCAGCGTCGCCGCCTCGGCACCACCCAGGAGCTCAACCAGCGCAACCAGGAGGCCATCCTGCGGCTGCTGGACGAAATGGGTTCGCTCGCCGAAGGCGACCTGACGGTCAAGGCCACGGTCACCGAGGACATCACCGGCGCGATCGCCGACTCCATCAACTTCGCGGTGGAAGCGCTGCGATCCCTGGTGTCCACCATTAACGAAACGGCCGTGCAGGTCGCCGCCGCCGCCCAGGAAACGCAGGCCACCGCCATGCACCTGGCCGAAGCCGCCGAACACCAGGCCCAGCAGATCGCCTCGGCCTCGGCGCAGATCAACGAGATGGCGTCGTCCATTGACGAGGTGTCGAAGAACTCGGTCGAATCGGCCGACGTGGCGCAGCGCTCCGTGCAGATCGCCGCCAAGGGCGCCGAAGTGGTGCGCCAGACGATCCAGGGCATGGACAACATCCGTGACCAGATCCAGGAAACCTCGAAGCGAATCAAGCGGCTGGGCGAAAGCTCGCAGGAAATCGGCTCGATCGTGGAACTGATCAACGACATTTCCGAGCAGACGAACATCCTGGCGCTGAACGCCGCCATCCAGGCGGCCTCCGCCGGTGAAGCCGGCCGAGGCTTCGCGGTGGTGGCCGACGAAGTGCAGCGACTCGCGGAACGCGCCTCGAACGCGACCAAGCGAATCGAGGCCCTGGTGCAGACCATTCAGTCCGACACCAACGAAGCCGTCAGCTCGATGGAACAGACGACCGCGGAAGTGGTCGCCGGTGCCCGCCTGGCCGAAGACGCGGGCCTGGCGCTGGGCGAGATCGAAAAGGTGTCCAACGACCTTGCCGACCTCATCCAGAACATCTCCCAGGCGGCCCGCCAGCAGTCCACCGCGGCGACCAGCATCACGGCCACCATGAGCGTGATTCAGGAGATCACCACCCAGACGTCGCACGGCGCGAACCAGACGGCGGAGTCGATCGGAAACCTCGCCCAGCTGGCCGCGGACCTGCGTCGCTCGGTCGCCGACTTCAAGCTGCCGGGCTGATGCCCGGAACCGTTGTTGGGTCATTGGCAACCCTACGGCACGGCCGCCTGACCAGGCGTCCGTGCCCTGACAGGACCTCGGCATGAGGCTTCACGAGAACATCGATTTCACCACGCTCACTTGGGTCAAGCCCGAGCTCGACGAAACGCTGCGCCAGGCTCGCCAGGCGCTCGAGGCTTACGTCGAGGAGGGCGAGGATCCGGGCCAGCTCAAGTCCTGCGTCACCTACCTGCACCAGGTGCAGGGAACGCTGCGCATGGTCGAACTCTACGGCGCCGCCATGGTGGCCGAGGAAATGGAGCAGCTCGCCCGCGCGCTGGCCGAGAACCGGGTTGCCGAACGCGACACCGGCTACGCCGCGCTGATGCGCGGCATCGTGCAGCTGCCCGATTACCTCGAGCGCCTGCAGAGCGGCCACCGCGACATCCCCATCGTGCTGCTGCCGCTGCTCAACGAACTGCGCGAACCGCGCGGCGAAAAGGGCCTTTCCGAGTCGGTGCTGTTCTCGCCCGACCTGTCCCGCCCGCTTCCGGCCAACGCCGCCGGCCCGGCGCAGCCGCTGCCCACCGAAGAGCTCAAGCGCCGCGCCGAGACGCTGCGCAACCTGTTCCAGGGCGCACTGCTGCGCTGGCTCAAGGACGACAACAGCGCCGCCACCATCCGCGACCTCACCGACGTGTGCGAGCAGCTGGTGCCGATCACCGACGCCGAGCACGCGCGCCGCCTGTTCTGGGTCGCGGCCGGCACGCTTGACGCCCTGGCCAAGAACGCCTTCGAGGCCTCCAAGCCGCTCAAGCAGGCGCTGGCCAAGGTCGAGCGCGAAATCAAGCGCCTGGCCGACGGCGGTGACGCCGCCTTCCGCAGCGACCCGCCGCTGGAGCTCACGCGCCAGCTGCTGTATTTCGTCGCCCACGCGCAGACCGACAACGGCCGCATCGGCGAAATCCGCACCGTCTTCGGCCTGGGCGAATACCTGCCCAGCGAATCCGAACTGGCCCACGCCCGCGGCAGCCTGAGCGGGCGCAACCGCGCCCTGCTGTCCACCGTGGCCGTGGCCATCAAGGAAGACCTGCTGCGCGTCAAGGACGCGCTCGACCTGCACCTGCGCACCCCCGAAGCCCCCGCCGGCGACCTGGGCGACCAGGTGGAGGCGCTCGACCGCGTCGCCGACACGCTGGGCATGCTGGGCCTGGGCGTTCCGCGCCGCGTGGTCCAGGACCAGCGCAACGCCATCCACGCCCTGGTCAGCGGCGAGCGCGTCGCCGACGAGTCGAGCCTGCTCGACATCGCCGGTGCGCTGCTCTACGTCGAAGCCTCGCTCGACGACCAGGTGGCCCGCCTCGGCGAAGCCGACGACGGCGCCGCCAGCGCGGCGGTCCCGGACGAATCCCCGCTGCCCAGCAACGAAGCCCGCAAGGTGCTCGAGGTGCTGGTGAAGGAGGCGATCGCCAACTTCGCCCAGGCCCGCCAGTGCTTCGTCGCCTTCGTCGAAACCCATTGGGACCACGCCCAGCTGGCCGACGTGCCGCGCCTGCTGGAGGAAGTCTCCGGTGCGCTGCGCATCCTCGAACTGGAAGACGCGCCCAAGTACCTCGGCGCCGTGCGCCGCTTCACCGAAAGTGAACTGCTGCGCCGCCATCGCGTGCCCAACGGGCAGCAGATGGACCGCCTGGCCGACACGCTGGCCAGCCTTGAGTACTACCTGGAAGCGCTGCGCGACCGCCGCCCCAAGCGCGACCAGATCCTCGACGTGGCCCGCCAGAACCTCGAGTCGCTCGGCTACTGGCCGCTGCCGGCCGAAGACCTGGCCAACGTGGCCAGCCGCATACCGGCGGCCGCGCCTGCCGAGGCCGCTCCGGCGGTCTTCGCACCCGCGCCGGTGGTGGTCGCGGCCGAGCCCGTGGTCGCCGCGGCGCCCCCGCCGGCGGTGGAGGCCGCCCCGGCCCCCGTTGCCGAGCCTGCGCCCGAGCCCGTGGCCGAGCCCATGGTCGAGCTCACTTCAGCCTTCGCCATGCCGGCCGATCTGGTGGCCGAGGTGGCGGCATCCGCCGCGCCTGCGGCGTCCGTGCCGGGCCCGACCTATGGCCAGGCCGCCGTGGCCAGCCTGCCGCTCATTCCGGGCTTCGACGGCACCAGCGACGAAATCGACGACGAAATCCGCGAAGTTTTCCTGGAGGAATTCCAGGAGGAAATCGGCAACCTCGAACAGCTGCTGCCCACCTGGCGCAAGCAGCCGGACAACATGGAGCAGCTGCGGCCCATCCGCCGCGTGTTCCACACGCTCAAGGGCAGCGGCCGCCTGGTCGGTGCCAAGGCGCTGGGCGAGTTCAGCTGGAAGGTCGAAAGCGCGCTCAACCGCGTGCTCGACGGCACCCGCAAGGCCAGCCCGGCCGTGGTGTCGCTGATCGAGAACGCGTTCAACACGTTGCCGCTGCTGCGCGCCGCGCTGCAGGGCGAATCGGTGCACGCCGACCTGGACGGCATCCAGCAGCTGGCCGACCGCGTTTCCGCGGGCGAGGAAGTGTTCTACCAGCCGGTGCAGTTCGCGGCGGCTCCGAGCTTGCCCGCCGCGGCCGAGCCGGTGGCGCCGGTCGAGGCCGCGCCGGTCGAGGCCGAGGTGGTCGTGCCCGCGGTGCTCGAAGTCGAGGCGCAGGACGACACCGGTGGCTTCGCGATCGACCCGGTGCTGTTCGAGATCCTCAAGCCCGAAGTGGCGGGCCATCTGGAAACCGTCGACGCCTGGCTGGACGCCTGCCGCGCGCGCGGTCCGCAGCCCGTCAGCGACCAGCTCCTGCGCGCCATCCACACCATGAACGGCGCGTTCGCGATGACCGAGGTCACCGCACTCACCGACGTCACCGCGCCGGTGGAGGGCTACATGAAGCGTTCGCTGGCCAACCAGCGCACGCCGTCCGACCAGGGCGTGGCCGTGGTGGCCGAAACCGCCGCCGCCATCCGCGAAGTCATCGTGGCGCTGGAGCGCCCGCGCCCCACGGTGCCGCACTTCCCCGAACTCGCCGCACGCGCCATGCAGCTGCGCGACGGCCTGCCGGAATCGACGGTGCCGATGCCGCTGCATCCCGAGGAGCCGGAAGGCGTCATGCCGACGCCGGTTCCGATGGAAGCGCCGGATCTGTCCGGTCTCCCGAGCTTCGGCGCCGCCATCACGGTGGAACGTCCGGCCACCGAGCCGACGTTCGAGCAGGAGCGCGTGTCGCTCGACGCCTTCCTCGCGGCGCCCGCTGCGCAGGATGCCGGCGCCCCGTTCCTGTCCATCACCGAGTCCGACGAGGCCAGCGCCGGCCCGCTCGTGACCGACGCGGAGCTGCTGGCCGAAGCAGCGGCGTTCTCTGCCGACGCTGACGCCGCTGCCGCCGAAGCCGCCGCCGCTGAACTTGCCGCCGCTGAAGCCGCCGAAGCGGCTGCTGCGGAAGCTGCCGCCGCTGACGCCGCGGCTGCTGAACTCGCTGCCGAACTTGCCGCCGCCGAAGCCGCCGCGGCTGAAGCCGCTGCTGCTGACGCCGTCGCCGCTGAACTTGCCGCCGAGTTTGCCGCCGCCGAAGCGGCCGCTGCCGAAGCGGCTGCTGCGGAAGCCGCTGCCGCCGAAGCGGCTGCCGCCGAAGCCGCCGCAGCCGAAGCCGCTGCTGCCGAAGCCGCTGCCGCCGAAGCCGCCGCAGCCGAAGCCGCTGCTGCCGAAGCCGCTGCTGCCGAAGCCGCTGCTGCCGAAGCCGCCGCTGCCGAAGCGGCTGCTGCCGAAGCCGCCGCTGCCGAAGCCGCCGCTGCCGAAGCGGCTGCCGTGGAAGCCGCTGCCGCCGAAGCGGCTGCCGCCGAAGCTGCCGCCGCCGAGGCCGCTGCTGCGGAAGCCGCTGCTGCCGAAGCCGCCGCCGCCGAAGCCGCCGCCGCCGACGCCGCCGCCCAGGAAGCCGCCGAAGCCGCCGCGGCCACTGCCGCCGCCGAAGCCACCGCGGCTGCCATCGCCGCGGTGGATGCCGCCGCTCCCGCCGAATCCGCCGCCGATGACTTCTACGGCATGAGCCTGGAAGAACTCGAGGCGCTGACGTCGCCCGAGGGTTCCGCGCCGCCGGTCGAGCCGGTCGCCGATGCGCAGGCCGGGCAGGCCGAGTTCCCGGTCGAGGCCGAGGCTGGTGCGATCAACGACGGTGAGTTGCTGTTCGAAGACGAACCGTCCGAAAACGAGGCCGTCGCAGAAGCCCCCGTGGCCGAAGCCCCCGCCGCCGCCGAGCCCGTCGCGGCCCACGTCGAGATCGAACAGCACGAAACCTCCGCCCGTACCGAGGTGCCGCTGGCCCTGGACCCGGACGATCCGGACGCCGAGCTCGACACCAGCGACATCGACGTCGAGCTGCTCGACATCTTCCTGGAAGAATCGGGCGACCTGCTCGACCATTCCGACGGCCTGCTGGCCGACCTGCGCGAAAAGACCAACGACCGCGAGCTGGTCGTGGGCCTGCAGCGCGACCTGCACACGCTCAAGGGCGGCGCCCGCATGGCCGGCATCTTCGCCATCGGCGAACTGGGCCACGCCATGGAATCGCTGCTCGAAGTGGTGGCCGAAGGCCGCCGCGAGCTCGACCAGACCGGCGTGGTGGTGCTTGAACGCGCCTTCGACCGCCTGCACGGCATGGTCACGCGCGTGGGCGATCGCAAGGCCATCGTGCTGCCGGCCAACCTCATCGGCCAGATCGACGCGCTCGCCAAGGGCCGTCCGCTGGCGGACGTGGACCTGAGCGCGCCGGCCGCCGAGATCACCCAGCCCACCACGACCACCACCGCGCTCGACCGCAAGGCCGCCGCCGCGGAAGAGGCCGTCGTCGTCGCCCGCACCGCCACCCCGCGCGCCGGTTCCGGCACCGAGATGGCGCCGCTGTCGGCGCCGATCGAAGGCCTGGGCGAGGACGAGGAAGGCAGCGGCGTGCGCGCCCCGCAGGAACAGGTGCGCATCCGCGCCGACCTGCTCGACCGCCTGGTGAACTACGCCGGTGAAGTCGCCATCTACCGCGCACGCCTCGAGCAGCAGCTCGGTGCGTTCCGCGCCAACCTTGGCGAACTCGGCGCCACCACCACGCGCCTGCGCGAACAGCTGCGCAAGCTCGACATCGAAACCGAAGCGCAGATCGTCGCGCGCTACCAGCGCGAAGGCGATTCGGGCGACGAAACCTTCGATCCGCTCGAGCTCGACCGCTTCACCAACCAGCAGCAGCTGTCCCGTTCGCTCGCCGAGTCCGCGGCCGACCTGGTCAGCCTGCAGGGTTCGCTGGACGACCTGACGCGCCAGTACGAAACCCTGCTGCTGCAGCAGTCGCGCGTCAGCTCGGACCTGCAGGAAGGCCTCATGCGCACGCGCATGGTGCCCTTCGACGCCCTGGTGCCGCGCCTGCGCCGCGTGCTGCGCCAGTCGGGCAGCGACACCGGCAAGCAGGTCAACCTCAAGGTGGACGGTGCCGCCGGCGAAATGGACCGCAACGTCCTGGACCGCATGACCGCGCCGCTGGAGCACATGCTCCGCAACGCCGTCGCGCACGGCCTGGAAATGCCGGCCGACCGCCGCGCCGCCCGCAAGCCCGAGGAAGGCACGGTCCGCATCCTGGTGCAGCGTGAAGGTTCCGAAGTCGTCATCAAGGTCAGCGACGACGGCCGCGGCATGGACAAGGAAGCGATCCGCCGCAAGGCGATCGAGCGCGGCCTTCTCAAGGCCGACGCCGAGGTGTCCGACGCCACGCTTTACGGCTTCATCCTCGAAACCGGCTTCTCCACCGCCGAATCGGTCAGCCGCCTGGCCGGCCGCGGCGTCGGCATGGACGTGGTCTACAGCGAGATCCGCCAGCTCGGCGGCTCGCTGGGCATCGAGTCGGAAGTCGGCAAGGGCAGCGTCTTCACCATCCGCCTGCCGTTCACGCTGGCGGTCACCCAGGCCGTGTTCGTCAAGATCGGCGACAGCAGCTTCGCGGTGCCGATCGCCTCGGTGCAGGGCGTGGGCCGCATGGGTCGCGCCGAGCTGGAGAAGCAGCTCGCCACCGACACCCCGAGCTTCACGTACGCCGGCGAGTCCTACGCCATCCACGACCTGGGCAGGCTGATCGGCCACGCCCCGGCCAAGGCGCAGGACAGCCTGCAGATGCCGCTGCTGCTGGCCCGCTCGGGTGACCTGCGCGCCGCCATCTGCATCGACCAGGTGCTGGGCAGCAAGGAAATCGTGGTCAAGCCGGTGGGTCCGCAGGTCAACTCGATCCCGGGCATCTTCGGCGCCACCATCATGGGCGACGGCCGCGTCGTGGTGATCCTGGACGTCGCGCCGCTGGTGCGTCGCCAGGCCAACATCGACCGCGACGCCCTCGTCGTGGCGCCGGCCCCGGCCGCGCCGGTCCGCCGCATCCCGGCGGTGATGGTGGTGGACGATTCCATCACCATGCGCAAGGTCACCGGCCGCGTGCTGGAACGCCACAACATGGAAGTGCTGACGGCGAAGGACGGCGTGGACGCCATCGAGAAGATGGCCGAGCGCGTGCCCGACCTGATGCTGCTCGACATCGAAATGCCGCGCATGGACGGCTACGAGCTGGCCCAGAACATGAAGTCGGACCCGCGCCTGAAGGACGTGCCGATCATCATGATCACCTCGCGCACCGGCGAGAAGCATCGCCAGCGCGCGTTCGACATCGGCGTGAACCGCTACCTCGGCAAGCCCTACCAGGAAGTCGAGCTGATGCGGAACGTGTTCGAGATGCTGGGCCTGGAGCCGGCCGATGCTTGATTCACCGGTTCGCGTCGCCCTGCTGGCCCGTCCCGGCGACGCCCGCGACCAGCTGCGCCGCGCCCTGGCGGAGCTGGGCGCCCGCCTGGTCGCCGAAGGCGATCCGGCCGAGCTCGACCCCGGGCAGGTAGCCGGTGAAAAGCCGACCGTGGTGCTGGTGAGCCTGGAGCCGGCGATCGAGGATTCGCTGTCGCGCTTCGACGACCTGCTGGCCGCGCCCGGCATTGACGTGATGTACGACGACGCCGAGACCACCCGCCAGCTGGACGGCTGGGACCTCGCGCGCTGGGCCCGGCACCTGGCCGCCAAGCTGGTGGGCACTGACCTGCTGCCGCCGGCGCCGGGCGGGTCCGACCAGCTGCCCGAGGCCAACCTGACGCTGGAGCCGGGCGCACCGCCCACGCCGGCCCAGGAAATGGCCGGTGAGAAGCTGGAAGACTACGCCGCCGAATCGCTCGACCTGTCCGAATGGGTGCCGACCGAACCATCGCTGGCCGTCGTGGACGTGCCGGCGCCCGAGGCCGTGCCGGCGCCCGCGCACGCCGAGGCCGCACCGGGGCTGGAAGACGACCTGTCCCTGGACCTCGACCTGGGCGGGCTGGAGCTGGCGATGGAAAGCGCCGGGGACGAGATCGCCGCGCCCGCGATCCAGGCCACCGGTTCAGACCTGGACGACCTGGAATTCAACGCCGCCGACTTCGAGATCGACCTCTCCGCGCTGCCCGAGGAAGGCAGCCCGCTGCCGACCGCGCAGGTATCCGAAGACGCCCCGCTGGACGACGAGCCGCTGCTGGCGGACATCGCGCTGGACGAGGGCACGGTGAATTTTTCCTCGTACGCCGACGCCGAGGCACCGCTGGGCGAACACCTGGACGACGACGTCGCGGCGCTGGCCGCCCAGCTCGAGGCCTACGAGGCCCAGGAGCGCGAGCCCGAGCCGGCACCGCTGGACTTCACCAGCAACGCGGCCCCGGAGCCGCGGTCGGCCGCTTCGTCGCCACCGGCCGCCGCGCCGCCGCCTGCGCGCACCAGCGGAGGCTTCGGCGCGCTGGAGCTGATGCCGATGGACGGCGACCACTCCGCACCCGCGGCGCCCGTCGCGGCGGCCGCGGCGACGCCGGCGCCGGTCGAGGCCAGGCCGCCCGCGCCGGCCTCGCACCTGAGCCTGGTGGACGCCGATACCGACGCCGCCGTGGACAACCGCCCCGCGGCACCCGGCGCCCTGCTGGTGATTGCCGGCCTGGGCGGACCGGATGCCGTGCGCCAGCTGCTGTCGGCGCTGCCGCCCAACCTCCCTGTGCCCGTGCTGCTGTACCAGCACCTGGACACGGGCAAGCACGACCGCCTGCTGGGCCAGCTGGCCAAGGCCAGCAAACTGCCGCTGGACCTCGCCACCCCCGGCAAGATCGCCTTCGCCGGACGCGTCGGCCTGCTGCAGCCCGGCGTGGGCGTTCGCCACGACGGCCGCGGCTTCACCTACGTGGACGTGGCGGCGCTGGCCGACGTGGCCGCGGCGCTGCCCGCCGCCGACAGCATGGTGCTGCTGCTCAGCGGCGCCGACCCGTCGGTGGTGCCCGCGGTGCTGGGGCTGCAGGGCGCGGGCGGGCTGGTGCTCGCGCAGGACCCCGAATCGTGCTTCGACGCCACCGCCGCAGGCCAGATCATCAGCGCCGGCGCGGTCGCCGCCAGCCCCGCCGAATTGGCGCGCATCGTCATCGAACGCTGGAAGTAAGCCAGCTTCCACCGAAGGATCCCGGAGAACACCCATGAATGCCCAGCGCGACATCCGCGGCGTCCTGATCACCGTCACCAACGGCCGCCTGCTGTTGCCCAACGCCAACGTGGCCGAGGTCATCACGTTCTCCGAACCCGAGGCCGTCGAGAACGCGCCGGAGTGGCTGCTGGGACGCGTCCGCTGGCGCGGCTGGCGCCTGCCGCTGATCTCGTTCTCGCGCATGGCCGGCTGGTCGCAGGAAGACGGCCACCTCGGTGCCAAGGTCGCCGTGCTCAAGGCGCTGGGCGGCAACCCCAAGCTGCCCTTCTTCGCGGTGCTGTCCCAGGGCTTCCCGCGCCTGGTGACGGTGAACGCGACCACGCTGGTGCAGTCGCACGACATGAAGGAACTGCCGCTGGGCGTGCACTCGCGCGTGACCCTGAACGACGACCCGGCGTCGGTGCCCGACCTGATGAGCCTGGAGCTGCTGATCCAGAAGGCGATGGGCGACAAGGCCGCCTGAGTCGCCGGGCCGGGCTAGCCGCGCAGGTCGCCGTACAGCGCCTGCAGGGCCGCCACGGCCGCCAGCCCCGCGGTTTCCGTGCGCAGGATGCGCGGCCCCAGCTTCAGCCCGCGGAAACCCGCCGCGCGCAGCGTGGCCAGGTCGCGTTCCGACAGCCCGCCCTCCGGGCCCACCACCAGTGCGATGGACTGCCCGGCCTGCGGCGACACCGAGGCCAGGCCCACATCGCCCGTGGGGTCGAGCACCAGCTTGATGTCCGCGCGTTCGGTGCCGGCGTAGGCCGCCAGCGCCGTGGGTTCGGACAATCGCGGCAGCACGGCGCGGCCGCACTGTTCGCAGGCCGCCGCCAGCACGCCGCGCCAGTGCGCCATGCGCTTGCCGGCGCGCTCGGCGTCCAGCTTCACTTCGGTGCGTTCGGTGACCACGGGCGTGACGGCGGCCACGCCCAGTTCGGTGGCCTTCTGCAGCACGAGGTCCATTTTTTCGCCGCGCGCCACGCCCTGCACCAGGGTGATGCGCAGCGGCGATTCGCGCGCAACGGGCTCGCGGCCGGTGACCTCGGCCTCGGCGCCGCGCTTGGCCGCCGTCAGCAGGCGCGCGGCGTAGTCGAAGCCGTCACCGTTGAACAGGGTCACGGCGTCGCCCGGCGCCAGCCGCAGCACGCGCAGCAGGTGCGCGCTGCTGTCTTCGGGCAGGGTGATGCGCTGGCCGACGGCCAGTGGCTGGTCCACGTGGCTGCGGATGATCCTCATGGCCGCGTGGCCTCCTCGATGGCGGTGGCCGTGACGTCGGCCAGGTGCGTCAGCTCTTCCTCGCCCACGCAGTAGGGCGGCATCCAGTACAGCACGTCGCCCAGCGGGCGCAGCAGCACGCCGCGCGACAGCGCATGGCGGTAGGCGCGCAGGCCGCGCCGGTCGGCGGCGGGGTAGGGCGTGCGCGCGGCGGCGTCGGCGGCGAGTTCGAACGCCAGCACCATGCCGGTCTGCCGCACCTGCGCCACGTGCGGGTGCGAGGCAAGCGGCGCGGCCAGTTGCGCCATGCGCGCGGCGCGCACGCGGTTGCGCGCCAGCACGTCGTCGCTGTCGAAGATGGCCAGCGAGGCCAGCGCCGCGGCGCAGCCCAGCGGATTGCCGGTGTAGCTGTGCGAATGCAGGAAGGCGCGTTCGCGCGAGTCGTCCAGGAAGGCTTCGTAGACGGCGGTGGTGGCCAGCACCGCCGACATCGGCAGGAAACCGCCGGTCAGCCCCTTCGACAGGCACAGGAAGTCGGGCGAGACGCCGGCCTGCTCGCAGGCGAACAGCGTGCCGGTGCGGCCGAAGCCCACCGCGATCTCGTCGGCGATCAGGTGCGCGCCGTGGGCGCTGCAGATTTCGCGGGCCCGGCGCAGGTAGGCCGGGTGGTGCATGCGCATGCCGCCGGCGCACTGCACCAGCGGCTCCAGGATCAGCGCGCACACCTGGCCTTCGTGGGCCGCGAACAGGGCTTCAAGCTGGTCGGCGCGCCGCAGGGCGCAGGCTTCGGCGCTTTCGCCCGGCTCGGCCTCGTAGGCGTCGGGCGAGGGCGCGAACAGCGGCTCGAGCAGCAGCGGGGCGTAGACGCGACGGTACAGCGGGATGTCGGCCATGGACAGCGCGCCCAGGGTTTCGCCGTGGTAGCCGTTGCCCAGCGCGATGAAGCGGGTGCGGCGCGCGTCGCCGCGGTTGGCGTGGCTGTGGAAGCTCATCTTCAGCGCGATCTCGACCGCCGCCGAACCGTTGTCGCCGTAGAACACCCGCGTCAGGCCCGCCGGCGCCTTGGCCACCAGGGCCTCGGCCAGCCGCAGGCCGGGTTCGTGCGAGAAGCCGGCGTAGATGACGTGCTCGAGTTCGCGCGCCTGGGCGGCGATGGCGTCGGCGATGCGCGGTTCGGCGTGGCCGAACAGGTTGGTCCACCAGCTGCTGACCGCGTCGAGGTAGCGGGTGCCGTCCACGCCCTCGAGCCAGGCGCCGCGGCCGCGGCGGATCGGCACCAGGGGCAGGGTGCCGGGGTGTTCCTTCATCTGGGTGCAGGGGTGCCAGACCACGGCGAGGTCGCGGTCGCGCCAGGCGTCGGCTTCGCGGCGGAGGTCGGGTGAGGGGACGTCGTGCGGTTCCATGCCGTGGATGATCCGTGCCCGCGCCCGGCCTGTCCACGCCGGCGCCACGCGGGCGCGGGCAGGCTGCAGGCTCACCCGCTAGACTCACGCCATGCCCGACCATCCCGACCGCCCCAGCCCGGACCCGTCCGCGCGCGCCCTGCCCATCATCCACCGCACCGAGCCGCAGGAAGGCGGCGGCCCGCGCCGCGAGTGGCTGGACCTGGAGTTCAGCAACGGCGAACGCCGCCGCTACGAGCGCATCCGCAGCGGCGGCCACGGTTCGGTGATCATTGCCGCGATGCCCGACCCCGACACCCTGCTGCTGGTGCGCGAGTACGCCGCCGGCACCCACCGCTACGAACTGGGCCTGCCCAAGGGCCGCATGGATGCCGGCGAAACGGTGCTGGACGCCGCCAACCGCGAGCTGAAGGAAGAAGTGGGCTTCGGCGCGCGCAAGCTCACCCGCCTGCGCTCGATGACCCTGGCGCCCACCTACATGAGCCACGAAATCCACCTGGTGCTGGCCGAAGACCTCTACCCCGAGCGCCTGCCCGGCGACGAGCCCGAAGAGCTCGAGGTGGTGCCCTGGAAACTGGCCGACCTGCACGAACTGATGCTGCGCGAGGAGTGTTCGGAGGGGCGTTCGCTGGCGGCGATGTTCATCGTGCGCGAAGTGCTGAGGCTTCGCGCATGAGCGATCTGCGCGAAGCCTGCATCGCCCTGTCGCTGGCCGCCGGCGAGGCCATCCTGGAGGTCTACGCCCGCGATTTCGAGGTCGAGGCGAAGGCCGACGATTCTCCGCTCACCCAGGCCGACCTGGCCTCGCACCGCATCATCGTCGATGGCCTGCGCGCCCTGGCGCCCGACATCCCGGTGCTCAGCGAAGAAGACGCCGACATCCCGTGGTCGGTGCGCCGCACCTGGCAGCGCCACTGGCTGGTGGACCCGCTGGACGGCACCCGCGAGTTCGTGAAGAAGAACGGCGAGTTCACCGTCAACATCGCGCTGATCGAAGACGGCCGGCCGGTGCTGGGCGTGGTGTATGCGCCGGTGCTGGACTACCTGCTGCACGCCGAGGCGGGCGCCGGCGCCTTCCTGCGCCAGCCGGGTGGCGACGTGGGCGCGTTCACCCGCTTGCCCGCGACGTCGCCGCTGCGCGTGGCGGCCAGCCGGTCGCACCTGGACCCGCGCACCGCGGCGGCGCTGGAGCGCATGGGCGACACCGAGCGCCACGGGCTGGGTTCGTCGCTGAAGTTCTGCCGCATCGCCGAGGGCCGCATGGACGTCTACCCGCGCTTCGGACCCACCAGCGAGTGGGACACCGCGGCCGCGCAGTGCGTGCTGGAAGCGGCCGGCGGCGTGGTGCTGCGCCTGGACGGCACGCCGCTGGACTACAACCGCAAGGAAAACATCCTCAACCCCGACTTCATCGCGCTGGGCGACGCCACGCTGCCCTGGCGCGACTGGCTGGAGGGCCCCGCGCATGGCTGACGTGCAGGCCTTGCTGGACATCATGGCCCGCCTGCGCGACCCCGAGCGCGGCTGCCCCTGGGACGTGAAGCAGGACTTCGCCTCCATCGCGCCCTACACGGTGGAAGAAGCCTACGAAGTGGCCGACGCCGTGCAGCGCGGCGACATGGCCGACCTGCGCGACGAGCTGGGCGACCTGCTGCTGCAGGTGGTCTTCCACGCGCGCATGGCGCAAGAGGCCGGGCACTTCACGTTCGCCGACGTGGTGGACGCCATCAGCGAGAAGATGCTGCGCCGCCACCCGCACGTGTTCGGAGACGCCACGGTGGAAGATGCCGACGCGCAGACCGTCGCCTGGGAGGAACACAAGCGCCAGGAGCGCCTGGCCCGCGGCGAAACCGACACCAGCGCCCTGGCCGGCATCGCCCGCGGCCTGCCCGAATGGCAGCGCGCGGTGAAACTGCAGAAGCGCGCCGCTACCGTCGGCTTCGACTGGCCCGGCCCGGCGCCGGTGATCGCCAAGCTGCACGAGGAAATCGAGGAAGTGCGCGCGGAGTTCGACGCCGTGGCCGCCGGCGATGCCGCCGCGCGCGACCGCCTGGAGGACGAATTGGGCGACGTGCTGTTCGTGGTGGCCAACCTCACCCGCCATGGCAAGGTGGACTTCGGCGCCGCGCTGCGCCGCGCCAACCACAAGTTCGAGCGCCGCTTCCGCCGCATGGAGGCCCTGGCCGCCGCCGAGGGCACCACGCTGGCCGGCCAGTCGCTGCAGGCGCAGGACGCCTACTGGAACCGCGCCAAGGCCGAGGAAAAGGCCGGCTGATGCCGGCCCGGGCGCCGCGCTAGAATCGCTGCAACCCCGCCGGAGCCGACCCATGAGCCAGCGCTTCACCACCTTCCGCGCGTTCTATCCGTTCTACCTCGCCGAACACTCCAATCGCACCTGCAGGCGCCTGCATTTCGTGGGCAGCTGCGTGGTGCTGGGCTTCGTGGCCGCGGCCATCGTCTCGGTCAACGCCTGGTGGCTGCTGGCGGCGCTGTTCAGCGGCTACGGCTTTGCGTGGGTGGGGCACTTCTTCTTCGAGCACAACAAGCCCGCCACCTTCAAATACCCGTTCTATTCGTTCGCCGGCGACTGGGTGATGTTCAAGGACATGCTCACCGGCAAGATCCCGCTCTGACGGGAAGAAAATGTACCAGGTACATTTTCACGCAGCGCCCGGTGTTCGCCATGATTCCCCTGAAAATGTACCTGGTACATTTTCTTCCCGTCAGTCGAGGAAGAGCAGGAAGGCGGCGACGATGATCAGGGCGAAGGCGGCAACGTGGTTCCACTTGATCTGCTCGCCCAGGTACCAGATCGAGAATCCCGCGAACACCGCCAGCGTCAGGATTTCCTGGATGCCCTTGAGCTGCGGCGCCGTGTAGACCGCGTGGCCCATCCGGTTGGCCGGCACCTGCAGGCAGTACTCGAAGAACGCGATGCCCCAGCTGGCGAAGATCACGATCCAGATCGGGCTGGTCTTGAACTTCAGGTGGCCGTACCAGGCGAACGTCATGAACACGTTCGAGGCCAGCAGCAGCAGGATGGGCGTCAGGTAGGCACTGAGCGTGGGCATGTCGGGCAGGGGTCGTGGGAAAGGCTCCTAGCCTAGCCGTGACGCGGCCTTGCCGCCGGCTTCACGTCGGAATCACCGGGCCGGGCGTGTAATCTTCACAAAGCTGAAGACACCCTCTTCACATCTGGAGACCCCCATGCGACGCGATGACCCGGCCGGCCTGATCCTTGTGGTGGAAGACAACCGCAACCTGTCCGAGATGGTGGGCGAATACCTCGAGTCCAAGGGCTTCGGCGTGGACTACGCCGGCGACGGCATGGACGGCTACCGCCTGGCGGCCGACAACAGCTACGACGTGATCGTGCTCGACCTGATGCTGCCGCGCCTGGACGGCCTGGAAGTCTGCCGCCGCCTGCGCAACGAGGCCAAGAAGGCCACCCCGGTGCTGATGCTCACCGCCCGCGACACCCTCAACGACAAGGTGAACGGCCTGGAGGCCGGCGCCGACGACTACCTGGTCAAGCCGTTCGCCATCCAGGAGCTCGAGGCCCGCGTGCGCGCCCTGATCCGCCGCGACCGCCGCCAGGTGAGCGCCGAAGTGCTGAAGGTGGCCGACCTGGTGCTCGACACCGCCAGCCTGCGCGTCACCCGCGCCGGCCAGGAAATCGCCCTCTCGCCGATCGGCCTGCGCCTGCTCACCATCCTGATGCGCGAGTCCCCGCGCGTGGTCACCCGCCGCGACATCGAGCGCGAGATCTGGGGCGACGGCCTGCCCGACTCCGACACCCTGCGCAGCCATCTCTACAACCTGCGCAAGGCCATCGACCGTCCGTTCGACCGGCCGCTGCTGCACACCGTGCAGACCGCCGGCTATCGCATCGCCGACCTCGACACGCCGCCCGCCGGCTGAGCCTCGTGCCGATGTCCAATGCCCGCACCGGCCTGCGCCGGAAAATCTGGGTCGCCTTCATCCTGCAGGCGGCCGCCATCAGCTTCGCCGCGGTGCTGGGCGTGTATGGTGCGTCGGCCGTGCTCAAGCACGTGCTCATCCAGCGCGCGCTGCAGGAAGAGGCCGGGCACTACTGGCAGCGGCTCAAGGCCGATCCGCAGGCCCAGGTGCCCGACACCTACAACATGACCGGCTTCCTGGTGCCCGCCGGCGGCAGCAGCGATGCCCTGCCGGTGGAATTGCGAAAACTGCCGCCGGGCTTCCATAGCCTGCCGCGCGCCCAGGGCGGTTCGCTGGTGCTGGTGGAGCGGGACGGCAACGGCCACTACCTCTACCTGCTGTTCAAGCAGGAACAGGTGGACAGCCTGGCGTTCTGGTTCGGCGTGACGCCGCTGGCGATCGTGCTGGTGGTGATCTACGTCATCGCCTGGAGCACCTACCGAACCTCACGGCGCGCGGTGTCGCCCGTGATCTGGCTGGCCGGGCAGGTGCAGCGCTGGGACCCCAAGAAACCCGAGGCCAGCGCGCTGCGCCCCGAGAACCTGCCGGTGGACGTGGAGGGCGAAACGCTGGTGCTGGCCTCGTCGCTGCATGACTTCGCCAGCCGCATCGAGAGCTTCGTCGAGCGCGAGCGCGATTTCACCCGCGACGCCTCGCACGAACTGCGCACGCCGCTCACCGTCATCCGCGTGGCCGGCGACATGATGGCCGGCGACGAGGCGCTCAGCCCGATGTCCCGGCGCGCGCTCAAGCGCATCCAGGGCGCGGGGCGCGACATGGAGGCGCTGATCGAGGCCTTCCTGATCCTGGCCCGCGAGGGCGACACCGGCCTGCCCGACGACGATTTCCAGGTCGGCGACGTGGTCGAGGAAGAGATCGAAAAGGCCCGCGTGCTGCTGGCCGGCAAGCCGGTGGAGCTGTCGTTCGACAAGCAGGCCGACTTCCCGCTGCATGCCCCGGCGCGCGTGCTGTCGGTGCTGCTGAGCAACCTGCTGCGCAACGCCTGCCACTACACCGACGAGGGCAAGGTGGTGGTGACGCTGCGGCGCGGCAGCATCGCCGTGTCCGACACCGGCGTGGGCATGAGCGCGGACGAACTGGCCCGCGTGTTCGAGCCCTTCTATCGCGCCGGCGACCGCAAGAAAGACGGGCAGGGCATCGGCCTGTCCATCGTGCAGCGGCTTTCCCAGCGCTACGGCTGGCCCGTGCGCCTGGAAAGCGAGCCCGGGCGCGGCACCACGGCCACCATCACCTTCCCGTCGCTGCCGCCCGCGGCCTGAGCGACGACGCCCGGCCGGTCCACGTCAACGCATTGCGGCCCCGGCCGTTATGCTTCCTGTTTGCCCTGCCTTGAATCGAGTGGAGTCCTGATGTCGCGACCTGAGCAAAAGCCCCGCACCCTCCGACGCCTGCTGGCGCTGGCTGTCCTGGCAGGCATCGTGGCGGTGGCCTGGTGGCTGTGGTCGGGCCGTACGCAGGACGCGTCCGGCGGCTACCGCACCGGCGCCGTGGAGCGCGGCGACGTGCGGGTGGTGATCTCGGCCACCGGCACGCTGCGCGCCACCACCACGGTGGCCGTGGGTTCGCAGGTGTCGGGCCAGGTGCAGTCGGTGGCGGTGGACTTCAACGACCGCGTCACCCGGGGCCAGGCCATTGCGATGCTGGATCCGGCGCCGTTCCAGACCCGGCTCAAGCAGGCCCAGGCCGACCTGGCCAGCGCCCGCGCGTCGGTGAACGAAGCCCGGGCCACCCAGCGCAACGCCGAGGCCGACTACGCCCGCAAGAGCGACCTGCTGGCGCGCCAGCTGATTGCGCGCAGCGAGGCCGACCTGGCCATGGCCGCCCGCGAACAGGCGCGCGCCCGCGTCGCCTCGGCCCAGGCCGCGGTGCAGCAGCGGCAGGCGGGCGTGGACAACGCCCAGCTGGATGTCGAGTACACCGTCATCCGCTCGCCGGTGGACGGCGTGGTGCTGCTGCGCGCGATCGAGCCGGGCCAGACGGTGGCGGCCAGCTTCCAGACGCCGGTGTTGTTCCAGATCGCCGAAGACCTGGCGCAGATGCAGATTGACCTGAGCATCGACGAAGCCGACGTGGGCCAGATCAAGGAAGGCCTGCCGGTGTCGTTCACCGTGGACGCCTTCCCCGACCGCCAGTTCTCGGGCGAAGTGAAGCAGGTGCGGCTGTCGGCCACGTCCAACGCCAACGTCATCAGCTACCCGGTGGTGGTGCAGGTGGACAACGGCGACCAGAGCCTGCTGCCGGGCATGACCGCCAGCGCCGAGATCGTGGTGAGCCGGCGCGACGGCGTGCTGCGCGTGCCCAACGCCGCGCTGCGCTTCACGCCGCCGGGCGAAGAAGCCGCGCCGGCGGCCGCCGCTGCCGGCGGACGCGGCGGACTGATGCAGGACCTGCCGCGCGTGGCGGATTCGCTGCAGCTGGACGCGACCCAGCGCGCCGCCTTCGACGCCGCGCTGGAAGGCGTGCGCGAGCGCGCCGCTGCGCGCATGGCCGGCCGCATGCCGGCCAGCCCCGCCGCCGGCATGGGCGGGCGACCCGGCGGCCAGGGCGCCGCACCCGCGGGCGGCCCCTCTCCCGAGGCAATGCGCCAGCGCATGGCCGAGGCGATGCAGCGCAGCTTCGCCGACTTCCGCGCCAGCCTGTCGCCGGCGCAGCAGGCCACGTGGGACGCCGAGCTGCGCGCGCTGTCCACCGCGCGCCGCGGCACGCTGTGGAAGCTGGTGGACGGCAAGCCGCAGGCCTTCACCGTGCGCCTGGGCGCCTCCGACGGCACGGTGACCGAAGTCGGCGGCGACATCGCCGAGGGCGACCAGGTGATCACCGGCCAGGAGCGCCCGGCCGCATGAGCGCCGCGCACGCCGCGGGCGCCGTCCCCGTCATCGACATCCGGGGCCTCGGCAAGGTCTACGCCGCCGGCACGGCGGCCGAGGTGGTGGCCCTGCGCGGCACCGACCTGCGGGTGGAGCGCGGCGAGTTCCTGGCCATCATGGGCGCCTCGGGTTCGGGCAAGTCCACGCTGATGAACATGATCGGCTGCCTCGACCAGCCCACGTCCGGCACCTACCTGTGCGACGGCGTGGACGTGGCCACGCTGGACGCCACCGGCCGCGCCAAGCTGCGGCTGGAGAAGATCGGCTTCGTGTTCCAGGGCTTCAACCTGCTCTCGCGCCAGACCGCGCTGGAGAACGTGATGATGCCCCTGGTGTACTCGGGCGTGCCCGTGGCGGAGCGCGAGCCGCGCGCGCGCGCGGCCCTGGCCGAAGTGGGCCTGGCCGAACGCGCGGGCCATCGTCCCAACGAACTCTCCGGCGGCCAGCAGCAGCGCGTGGCCATCGCCCGCGCGCTGATCAACGAACCGCCGCTGCTGCTGGCCGACGAGCCCACGGGCGCGCTGGACTCGCGCACCAGCGAGGAAATCATGGCGCTGTTCGAACGCCTGCAGGCCAAGGGCCGCACCGTGGTGATCATCACCCACGAACGGCCCGTGGCCGACCACGCCGACCGCGTGGTGATCATGCACGACGGCGAACTGCATCCCGACGGCTGGCACCCCTCGGAGAAGGCGGCATGAAGGCTTCGGACGTCCTGCGCTCGGCGGTGTTCTCGCTGCGCGGCAACTTCATGCGCAGCATCCTGACGGCGCTGGGCGTGATCATCGGCATCGCCGCCGTCATCGTGATGGTGTCGGTGGGGCAGGGCACGCAGGCCGAGCTCGACAGCATGATCTCCAAGCTCGGGTCGAACCGGCTGGAGGTGTTTTCGTCCTCGTCGCGCCAGGGCCCGGTGCGCGGCGGCGCCGGCAGCGCCGCCAGCCTGACCGACGACGACGCCGAGGCCATCCGCACCGAGATCCCGGAAGTGCAGTACGTGGCCACGTCCATCCGCGGCGGTGGCCAGGTGGTGTTTGCCGAGAACAACTGGTCCACCAGCTGGCAGGGCGTGAATCCCGACTTCTTCCCGGTGAACGACTGGCAGATGGCGCTGGGCCAGGAGTTCAGCGCGCGTGACTACAGCTCCGCGGCAAAGGTGGTGATATTGGGCGAAACCGTGCGCCGCGAACTGTTCGGCGACGCCGATCCGGTCGGCGCCACCCTGCGCCTGGGCCGCGTGCCGCTGCGCGTGGTGGGCGTGCTGGTGTCCAAGGGCCAGGGCAGCTGGGGCAACGACGCCGACGACCTGATCCTGGTGCCGCTGGAAACCGGGCGCCGCCGCCTGGCCACCGCATCGGCCGGCGGCGCCGTCGCCGCCACCGCCGCGCCGGCGGCCAGCGCCACCGCCGTGGTAGCGGCGCCGCGCCAGGCCAGCACCGTGCAGCAGATTTCGGTGTCGGTGGGCCGCGCCGAGGACCTGGCCTTCGTCGAAGAGGAAATCAACGCGCTGATGCGCCAGCGCCACCGCATCGCGCCCGGCGCCGAAGACGATTTCGCAGTGCGCAACATCGCCGAGATCGTCAGCACCCGCACCCAGACCACGCGCCTGATGTCGCTGCTGCTGGGCGCGGTGGCCAGCATTTCGCTCATCGTCGGCGGCATCGGCATCATGAACATCATGCTGGTGTCGGTGACCGAGCGCATCCGCGAGATCGGCCTGCGCATGGCCGTGGGCGCGGGCCCGCGCGAGATCCAGGCGCAGTTCCTGGCCGAGGCCATGCTGATTTCACTGGGCGGCGGCTTCATCGGCATTGCGCTGGGCATCGGCGGGGCGCTGCTGACCAGCAAGTTCGGCGCGCTGCCGGTGCAGCTGGACCTGGAGGTGGTCATGATGGCCACGGGCTTCTCGGTGGCCACCGGCCTGTTCTTCGGCTTCTACCCGGCGCGCAAGGCCGCCCAGCTCGACCCCATCGAGGCGCTGCGCCACCAGGGGTAGACTGCCGCCACCGCCACCGCCAACGGATGACGCCGACATGATCCGCAACTCGCTGCTGCTTGCCCTGGGCCTGGCCTCGATGCCGGCGCTCGCCGACGACGCCCGCACCGCGCTGGTGATCCACGCCGGCGCCGGCGTGATCGAACGCCGCGCATTGTCGGCCGAGGACGAACGCGCCGTGCGCCGCGACCTCGACCGGGCGCTCGATGCCGGCCATGCCGTGCTCAGGGACGGCGGCAGCGCGCTCGATGCGGTGACGGCCACCATCGTGGTGCTGGAGGAGTCGCCGTGGTTCAACGCCGGCAAGGGTGCGGTGTTCAACGCCGCCGGCGGCCACGAGCTGGACGCGTCGATCATGGAGGGCCATACCCGCCGCGCCGGCGCGGTGGCCGGCCTGACCACGGTGCGCAACCCGATCCGGCTGGCGCGCGCGGTGATGGAACATTCCCCGCACGTGATGATGGCCGGCGCGGGCGCCGAGGCGTTCGCCGACACGCGGCCCGAGATCGCACGCGTGCGCCCGGACTGGTTCGACACCGACCGCCGCCGCCAGCAGCTTGAAGACGCGCGCAGGCTCGAGAACGCCGGCCAGGCCGCGGTTCCCAGCAGCTATTTCGGCACCGTGGGCGCCGTGGCGCTGGACCAGCAGGGCCACATCGCCGCGGCCACGTCCACCGGCGGCATGACCAACAAGCGCTACGGCCGCGTCGGCGATGCGCCCATCATCGGCGCCGGCAACTGGGCCGACGACCGCTGCGGCGTGTCGGGCACGGGCTGGGGCGAGTTCTACATCCGCGCCGCGGTGGCGCACGACATCTGCGCGCGCGTGGCCTACCGCGGTGATTCGCTGGCGGTGGCCGCCGAGGCCGTGGTGAACGGCGAAGTGGTGAAGCTGGGCGGCAACGGCGGCGCCATCGCGCTCGACCGCGAGGGCAACATCGCCATGCCCTTCAACACCAGCGGCATGTACCGCGGCTGGATCAAGCCCGACGGCAGCCGCGGCACGGCCATTTTCCGCGACGACGAGTGAGCCCCGGCCCCGCCGCCGTCGCGGCGCTGGCGCTGTGCGCGTTCGCGGCGTCCGCGCAGGCGGAGGTCGTGCCGGAGGGGGTTGCGCCAACGCGCGACGCCGCCACGCTCGAGCCGGTGAACGTTACCGCCACGCGCCGCGAGGCCAGCGTGTTCGATACGCCCGCCGCGGTGTCGGTGCGCGAGGTGCCCGCCGCCGCGCCGGGCATGAACGTCTCCGAAGCGCTGCAGGGCGTTCCCGGCCTGCTGGTGCGCGACCGGCAGAACTACGCGCAGGACACCCAGCTTTCGATCCGCGGCTTCGGCACGCGCGCCAGCTTCGGCATCCGCGGGCTGCGCGTTTACGTGGACGACATCCCGGCCACGCAGCCCGACGGGCAGTCGCAGCTCTCGCACGCCAACCTGGCCAGCGCGCAGCGCGTGGAGGTGCTGCGCGGGCCGTTCTCGGCGCTGTACGGAAACTCTTCCGGCGGCGTGGTGCAGCTGTTCAGCGGCGACGGCGGCGCGCCCGGCGAAGTGGTTTTCGGCGCTGCCGCGGCCGAGGGTGGCGACTGGCGCGTGTCGGCGGGCCTGCGCAGCGCCTGGCGCGACGTGGGTGTCGTGGCCGGGCTGTCGAAGCTGCGCGCGGACGGGTTCCGGCCGCAGTCGGCGGCCGAGCGGCTCTCCTTCAACGCGCGCCTGCACGGTCCGCCGGGCGGTGAGGGCGGCGCGCAGTCGCTGGTGCTGAACCATTTTGATTCGCCGCTGGCGCAGGATCCGCTGGGACTGAGCCGCGCGCAGTTCGACGCCAATCCCTACCAGACCACGCCGCAGGCGCTCGCCTTCGACACCCGCAAGCGCGTGCGGCAGTCGCAGGCGGGCTGGACGGTGCAGCAGGCGCTGCCGGGCGGCATGACGCTGCGCGGGCTGGTCTACGCCGGCACGCGCGGCATCGAACAGTTCCTGGCCATCCCCGTCGCCGTGCAGTCCAACCCGCTCAACGCCGGCGGCGTGGTGGACCTGGACAGCGACTACGGCGGCGGCGAACTGAGCGCGGCCGGCGACGCAACGCTGGCCGGCCGCGCGCTGGCGTGGACCGTGGGCACCGGCTGGGAAGGACTGCAGCAGCGGCGGCGCGGCTACGAGAACTTCGTCGGCAGCCAGCTCGGCGTGCGCGGTGCGCTGCGCCGCGACGAGCGCAACCGCGTGGCCTCGTTCGACCAGTTCGCTCAGGCCGACTGGCGCCTGGCCGAGCGCTGGTCGCTGCTGGCGGGCCTGCGCCACAGCCGCGTGCGTTTCGACTCCGACGATCGCTACGTGACGCCCGGCAATCCCGACGACAGCGGCGCGGTGTCGTTCTCGCGCTGGACGCCGGTGGCGGCGCTGCAGTGGCGCGCGCAGCCCGGGTTGAACCTGCACGCCAGCGTCGGCAGCGGCTTCGAAACGCCCACCCTGGTCGAGCTGGCCTATCGCCCCGACGGCAGTTCCGGCCTGAACCTCGACCTGCGACCGGCGCGCAGCCGCCATCTCGAACTGGGCTTGAAGTGGCGGCCGCGCGACGGACTTCGCGCGGACCTGGCCATGTTCCGCAGCGACACCCGCGACGAACTGGTGGTCGCCACCAATGCCGGCGGCCGCGCCAGCTACGCCAACGCCGGCCGCAGCCTGCGCCAGGGCTTCGAACTCGAACTCGAAGCGGCGGTGGGCGAAACGATGTCGCTGCAGTTCGCGTGGATCGCGCTCGATGCCAGCGTGCGCGAAACCTACCTGGCCTGCGCCGGCGCGCCTTGCACCGTGCCCGCGCAGGAGATCGCGCGCGGCACGCGCCTGGCCGGCGTGCCGCGCTCGATGGGCCGGCTGCGCTGGGACGGCTGGCGCGGCGAATGGCGCGCGTTCGCCGAGCTGCGCCACGTCTCGTCGGTAACGGTGAACGACGCGGCCAGCGAAACGGCCGCGGGTTACGCGCTGTTCGACCTGGGCGTGTCGCGCGGGTTCGGCGACGACGGCCAGGTTTTCCTTCGCATGGACAACGCCGCCGACCGGCGCCACGTCGGCTCGGTGATCGTCAACGACGGCAACGGCCGCTTCTACGAACCGGGTCCGGGCCGCACGCTGTGGCTGGGCCTGGACTACCGCTGGCGCGAGTGAGCCGCGGCCGGGTGCCGCCGCCCTGCGTCGCGACGTCCGGAGATGCCAGAATCGGCGCATGGACCTGGCCAACTACCGCCGCCTGCATGCCCGCGCACGACGACTCACCCGGCGCGCGGCCGACGCCGACGACCTGATGCAGGACGCGCTGCTGGCGGCGCTCGAGGCGGGCCGCGACGATGCGCCGTGGCTGGAAGGCGTGATGAAGAACCTGGCCGCGATGACCGCACGCGGCGAATCGCGGCGAAGGCGGCGCGAAACGCTTTGCGCGGAGGCCGAACCCACGGCCGAGGTCCACGCCGCCGACCACGGCCCCGCACGGGAGAACCTGCTGCGCACCTTGCCGCCGTCGGCCCGGCGCGTGGCCGTACTCGCCCTGCACGGGCTGTCGGCCGAGGAAATCCGCTGGATCCTGGGGCTGGCCGACACGGCGTTCCGCCAGCGCCTCACCCGCATCCGCAAGGCCCTGGGCGAGCTGCCGCCCGCGCAGCGCGCCGAGGCGCAGGCGCTGGCCTACCTGCGCGATCCGGCCCGGGCCGCGGACCTGCAGTTCGGCCTGGTGCGCCGGTCGCTCAAGGCGGCCCTGGCCGGCCGCGCCGGCCTGGGCACCCACGATGCCGACGGCCACCTGCTGGTGATCCGGGGCGCTCACGTTTTGCCCCCCGGCGGCAACGACTGATCGGGAACCACAGAGGAGACCTCCCATGCTTTCGCAATGCAGAGTCGGCGCCATCGTTTTCTTCGTCAGCGTGCTCGATCGGGCGCTGGTGTTTTACCGCGACACGCTCGGGCTGCCGGTAGCCGAGGTGGAGGGGCATGACGGGCCCTTCGCGGTGGGCCAGCTGGGCGAGCTGACGCTGGTGTTCATCGCCCGGCCCGCCAAGGCCGGCGACAGCCCGGTGGTGGTGTTCAACCTCGACGGCGGCATTGACGACTACGCGCAGGCGCTGGCCGACAAGGGCGTGGAGATCGTGGTGCCGGTGAGCGAAGCGCCCGACGGCGGGCTCACGCTGGACTTCGTTGACCCGGACGGCAACGGCCTGAGCCTCTACCAGCCCGCAGGCGCCCCGCGCCGCAAGTGAACCCACGCAAACCACGCAAGCCACGCAAACCACGTACCAGGTACATTTAAATGCAGAAGGCTTGGGCGAAAGCCCAAGCCTTCTGCATTTAAATGTACCTGGTACGAAATCTTGGCTCAGAACCCCCGGTCGCCCGAAATGATCCCCCCCAGCCCACCCAGCACCGACCCTTCGCCCTTGCTGCCGCCGCGCTGGTAAGCCGCGCTGAACATGCGCCCGGCCAGGCGCGAGAACGGCAGCGACTGCAGCCACACCTTGCCAGGACCGGTCAGCGTGGCCAGGAACACGCCTTCGCCGCCGAACAGCATGGACTTCACGCCGCCCACGGGCTGGATGTCGAAGTTCACCGTGCTGGTCATGGCCACCACGCAGCCGGTGTCCACGTCCAGCCGCTCGCCCGGGCGCAGCTCGCGTTCGACGATCGTGCCGCCGGCGTGGATGAACACCAGGCCGTCGCCGGTGAGCTTCTGCATGATGAAACCTTCGCCGCCGAACAGCGCCGTCATGATCTTCTTCTGGAAGAACAGGCCGATGGACACGCCGCGCGCCGCGCACAGGAAGCTGTCCTTCTGCGCGATGATGGTGCCGCCGTAGTTGGACAGCGTCATCGGCACGATGGTGCCGGGGTAGGGCGCCGCGAACGCCACCTTGGCCTTGCCGCTGCCGCCGGTGTGCGAGAACACCGTGGTGAACAGGCTCTCGCCGGTGATCAGGCGCTTGCCGGCGCCCACCAGCTTGTCCATGAAGCCACCGCCGCCGCCGGCGCTGGCCGAGCCGTCGCCGAACACGGTGTCCATGCTCACCATCGAATCCTTGTACATCATCGAACCGGCCTCGGCGACGGCGCTTTCGCCCGGGTCGAGTTCAATCTCGACGAACTGCATGTCCTCGCCGTAGATGCGGTAGTCAATCACGTCGCTGCGCTGGCCTGCGCCCGCGGCCGGCGGCGGCACCGGCGCCATCATGGCGCTGGGGGCGGACTCGGCGCGCAGTTCGGCGCAGGCGCTGATCGGGATCCATTCGGCGAAACCCTGGCGCCAGCAGTGGCCGGAGGGGTCGCGCGTGGCCTGGGCGACGGCGGCCGCCTGGTCCAGGGGGCCCATCTGCTGGCCCTGGTAGCTGAGGAACCACTGGTGCATGGTGCAACTCCTTGGTGACGTGGGGGAGGTCGGGCCTTCAGGCCCGACCGAAATCAATCCGAAGCGCCAACGCCCAGCTGCGCATGGATGTCGGCCCGCGCCGCGGCATCCAGCGACAGCTGACCCGCCAGGCGGTCGAGGAAGGCGCGCTCTTCTTCGGTGTCGGCCGTGATGGCGATCAGCGCCGCGGCGTAGACCTCGGCGCGCAGGCTGGCCGGCGTGCGCACCGCCAGCTGTTCCAGCGTCAGCGGCGCGCGGATCTCGGCGTCCAGCGCCTCCAGGCTTTCGGCGTCCAGCCCGGCGTCGCGGGCGCGGCCGAGGATGGCTTCGCGCTCACCCGCATCAATGAGTCCGTCGGCATGCGCGGCGGTGATCATCGCGCGCAGCAGGTGCATGGCGTGCTCCACCCGGGCCGGGGACGGCGCGCTGGCCGGCGGCGGCGGAGGCGGCATGGCCGAGGCCGGCAGCGGCGGCGGCGAGGCGCCGCCCATGGCGGGCTGCGGCGCGGCGGGTTTCTGGTAGTGCTGGTAGGCCGCCACGGCGATGCCCAGCAGGCCCAGGCCCAGCTTGGCCTTGGTGCCGCCGGACAACCCGCCCAGCATGCCGCCGACGCCGCCACCCGAACCGCTGCCGCCCAGCAGGCCACCCAGCCCGCTGCTGCGCTTGTGCTTGCGTTTGCCGCTGCCCAGGCGGCCCGACATGGCGTCGCCCATCAATTGGCCCAGCAGTTGTTCGGGGTTGAACATGGATGGCTCCGTGGCGTGGGGAGTTCCAGATGTTGGGGTGGCCCCCGGGCCGGCACAAGGGCGGGGTGCCGTCAGTCAGGGGTCGGGCGCGGCTTGTGGCAAAATGGCGCGTTGATTCCGAAGGCACCCACCCACCACCCATGGCCGACAGCACCGGTAGCCACGCCCCGCGCAGCCCGTTCCGGGCCTGGCAGGCGTTCCTGTGGTCCATGAAGGGGCTGCGCGCCACCTGGGACGTCGAGTCGTCGTTCCGGCTCGAGGTCTACCTGTTCCTGGTGCTG
>DAORUD010000011.1:0-34966 GCA_035433005.1 Arenimonas sp.
TGACGCTGTGGCTGGGCGAACAGGCCGCCGCCGCGCCGCTCCACCTGCGCGACGGCGCCGTCACCGGCGACGTGGCCCTCGGCGCGAAGGTCTACGCCGACAGCTGCGCCAGCTGCCACGGCGCGCAGGGCGAAGGCGGCACCGGCACCGCGCTGGGCAATGCCACGATGCTGGCGCTGACGCCCGACGCCTTCCTCCGCCACACCATCGAGAACGGCCGCGACGGCACGCCCATGGTGGCGTTCGGCGACACGCTCAGCCCCGCGCAGATTGACGGCGTCACCGCCTACATCCGCAGCCGCAGCGCCGGCTGGACCGCGCCCGACCCCATCCGCCATGCGCCGCCGGCGCTGGATGCGTACGTGATCAACCCCGATGCGCCCGCGCCCGAGTTCACGCTCAAGGACGGCCTGTACGTCAGCGCCGCCGATCTCGACCGCGAACTCAAGGCGCGCAAGCGCATGGTGCTGCTCGACACCCGCGTCACGTCCATGTGGGAGCGCGCGCACATCGAGGGCGCGGTGCCGGGCCCCTACTACGCCAGCCGCGAAGAAGTGATGGCCAACCTGCCCACCGACGGCACCTGGATCGTGGCCTACTGCGAATGCCCGCGCGCCGCCGCCGAATCGGTGGTGCGCAAGCTGCGCGAAGGCGGCCTCACCAACACCGCCGTGCTCTGGGAAGGCATCCAGGGCTGGGTGAGCCTGGGCTACCCGGTGGTGCCCGGCAACGCCGCGCCGAAGGTCGCGGGCCAGCCCTGACGTGCCCCCGGGCAAGGCCTCGCTTTTGCTGCTCGCCCTGCCGGCAACCGCGTTCGACTCGGGCCACCCCATGACCACACCGGACGACATCCTGCGCTTCTGGTTCGAGGAAACCCCGGAAGCCGCCTGGTGGAAGGTGGACCCGGCGTTCGACGACCGGCTGCGCGCCCGTTACCAGGCGCTGCTGGTGCAGGCCGCGGCGGGCGAACTGCAGGCATGGCGTAGTACCGCGCACGGCCGGCTGGCCGAGGTGCTGGTGCTGGACCAGTTCCCGCGCAACATCCATCGCGGCACGCCCCTGGCCTTCGCGCACGACCCGATGGCGCTGGTGCTGTCGCAGGAAGCCGTGCGCTGCGGCGCGCTGGCGGAGCTGACGCCGGTGCAGCGCAGTTTCCTGCTGCTGCCCTACATGCACAGCGAATCCAGGGCGATCCATGCGCTGGCAGAGTTGCTCTACCGCGAGCACGCGCCGGCCAGCAACCTGGAGTTCGAGCTGCGGCACAAGGCCATCATCGACCGCTTCGGCCGCTACCCGCACCGCAACGCCATCCTGGGCCGCGCCTCGACGCCCGAAGAGCTCGACTTCCTCCAGCAGCCCGGATCCGCCTTTTGAACGCGGCAGAAACCATACGGGCTGCGCTGCAAGACCTGCGGCCAGCACGGCCTGTTCGCGCTCACCGGCAAGGGCAAGCCCTGGCTTTGCCAGCACTGCGACGCGGGCAAACCCGGTAAAGTGACGCCCCACGCTCCCTAGCCCGGGACGCCCCCGCCGCAACGGCCCTGCCCCCGGAATCCCCATGATCAACAACGACGTCCTGCGCAGCATCCGCTTCATGCTCGACCTGGGCGACAACAAGATCGTCGAGATCGCGCAGCTGGCCAACGCCGGCTTCGAGCTCGACAAGTCCGAAGTCCAGGCCTACCTGAAGAAGGAAGGCGAAGCCGGTTTCGCCGAGTGCCCCGACCTGGTGCTGTCGCATTTCCTGGACGGCCTGGTGGTGCACTACCGCGGCCCGGGCAGCGAAGCCGACAAGCGGCCGGTGGAAAAGCGCGTCAGCAACAACCTGGTGCTCAAGAAGCTGCGCGTGGCCTTCGAGTTCAAGGACGCCGACATGCACCAGGCGTTCGAAGACGCGGGCTTCCCGGTGTCCAAGCCCGAGCTGTCGGCGCTGTTCCGCGCGCCGGGGCACAAGAACTACCGCCAGTGCGGCGACCAGATGCTGCGCAACTTCCTCAAGGGCCTGACGCTGCGCTTCCGCGGCGCCTGAGGCCGGCGCGGAAGCGGCGCCTTCTTCGCCCGCGGCGCTATTTCTTCTTCTTGTCGGGCTTGGCCCAGGGGCTGCAGTGCGGGCCGGACTCGCTGGGTTCGGGCGCCAGCCCGGTGTCGGTGGCGTCGCTCAGCTGCACCAGGTCGATGGCGCAGCCGCCCGGCACGTGCTGCACCGCGCCGATGTAGCGCTTGCCCGGGTCGAAGGTGTAGCTGGCGCCGGGCATGCAGGTGTAGGTGACGTTGTAGTCGGCCAGCACCACGTACGAATACAGCGACACCCGCTTGTTGGCCGGCACCTGGATGGTGCCGTCGGCCGCCACCTTGGCGTCGTAGCCCACGCCGTCGGCGCAGAACGACGGCGACGGCAGGCGGTCGGCCTGGATGATGGCCACCGGCTCGCCGGCGGCGGGCGTGTAGGTGGGCAGGATCATGCAGCCGCCCAGGAGGGCGAAAACGGCAGGCAGCGCGAGCAGGCGATTGCGGGACATGCGCTCAGTCCTTCTTTTCGACGGTGACGCGCGACAGCACGTCGGCGGCATCCAGGGCGCCAGGGCGGGCCTGGTCCAGCGGCAGGATGTAGATCATCGAGAAGGGCTTGCCGCCCAGCTGCTGGATGCCCAGGTCCTCGCCCACGGCGTTGTTGCGCGCCGCATCGCCCAGGCTCACGTAGGCCCAGAAGTGGGTCTTGCCCTGTTCCTGCACGACTTCGCAGGCGCGGCGCAGCACGTAGCGGCGCACGGTTTCGGCGTCGGTGTAGGCGTTGGCACCAAAGCCCACGGTCACCAGCTTGCCCGGCCCCGGAAGGTCGTAGTAGCCGCCGGCCATGCCCGTGATCGGGTTGGTGCCGTCGGTGTAAGTGGTGGCGCATCCGCCGAGGAAAGCCATCGAAATGGCGAGCAAACCCATGACCGCTCTGTTCCTGACCATCCGCTGGCGCTTCCCCTGTTGTCCGGTGGGCAAGCCACGGTGCGTGGCGTTGCGCGGCGACTTTATCCGAGCCACCGCGCAGGCCACAAGGGCGCCGCGCACCCTCAGGTGGCGGCCAGGTGCACGCCCGCCACCGCGCGCCCGGACGGGTCGGCCGCGGCGGCGAACGCCGGGTCCCAGGCAATGGCGGCCGGCGACGAGCAGGCGATGGACTTGCCGCCCGGGATGGTGCGCGCACAGGCCTCGCCCGGGAACTCGCGCTCGAACAGCTCTCGGTACCAGTACGCTTCCTTGGTCTGCGGCGGGTTCACCGGGAAGCGCAGTTCGGCCTGGGCCAGCATCGCGTCGCTCACGCAGGCCCCGGCGTGCGCCTTGAGGCCGTCTATCCAGCCGTAGCCCACGCCGTCGCTGAACTGTTCCTTCTGACGCCACAGGATTTCATCGGGCAGCACGCCGGCGAAGGCTTCGCGCAGCACGGCCTTTTCAATGCGGCCCTGGCCGGCCATCTTGTGCGCGGCGTCCATGGACATGGCCAGGTCCATGAACGCCAGGTCCAGGAACGGCACGCGAGCCTCCACGCCCCAGGCCATCATGGCCTTGTTGGCGCGCAGGCAGTCGTACAGGTGCAGGGCGTCGAGCTTGCGGACCGTTTCCTCGTGGAAGGCGCGCGCATCGGGCGCCTTGTGGAAGTACAGGTAGCCGCCGAAGATTTCGTCGGCGCCCTCGCCCGACAGCACCATCTTCACGCCCATGGCCTTGATGCGCCGCGCCAGCAGGTACATCGGCGTGGACGCGCGCACGGTGGTGACGTCGTAGCTTTCGATGTGGCGGATGACGTCGGGCAGCGCGTCCAGGCCTTCTTCAAACGTGTAGGTGAAACCGTGGTGCACGGTGCCCAGCGCCCGCGCCGCCACCTCGGCCGCGGCCAGGTCGGGCGAGCCCGCCAGGCCGATGGCGAACGAATGCAGGCGCGGCCACCAGGCTTCGCCGCGGTCGTCGTCCTCGATGCGCTGGCGGGCGAAGCGCGCGGCGCAGGCCGCCACCAGCGACGAGTCCAGCCCGCCCGACAGCAGCACGCCGTAGGGCACGTCGGTCATCAGCTGGCGGTGCACGGCCTGTTCGAAGCCCGCGCGCAGCGCTTCGGGCGCCACCGCCACGCCCTGCGTGGCTTCGTACTCGCGCCAGGGCCGGTCATGGAACGCGACCCGTTCGCCCGACGCGCTGTCGAACACATGCCCGGGCGGGAACGGCGCCACGTCGGCGCAGTGCCGGGCCAGCGCCTTCATCTCCGAGGCTAGCCACAGGCGGCCGTCGGCGTCGTGGCCCCAGTACAGCGGGCACACGCCCATCGGGTCGCGGGCGATCAGGAAGCGGCCGTGCGCGGCGTCCCACAGCGCGAAGGCGTAGATGCCGTTGAGCCGGGCGATGCCGTCGGCGCCGCACTCGCGGTACAGGGCGTTGATGACTTCGCAGTCCGAGCCGGTCTGGAAATCGTAGGGCCGGGTGAGCGCGCGCTCCAGCTCGCGGTGGTTGTAGATCTCGCCGTTCACCGCCAGCGCCAGGGCACCGTCGGCCGAGCGCAGCGGCTGGGCGCCGCCGGCCGGGTCCACGATGGCCAGGCGCTCGTGCACCAGCACGCAGTTCGCGTGCGTGTACACGCCCGACCAGTCCGGGCCGCGGTGGCGCTGGCGCGCCGACAGGGACAGGGCCAGCGGCCGCAGTGGGGCCAGGTCGGCGCCGGGGCGCAGGTCGAACACTCCGAGGATGGAACACATGGGCTTTCTCCGGTGGGACGTTTCAAGGGCGCAAAAGGAAACGGCCCGCACTGTTCAGTGCGGGCCGTCGGTGACTGGAAGCGTTTTGTGGAGCGCGCCTAGTCGTCGACCCGCAAGCGGGGACGGTTATTGACGTTGGCGTTGTTCAGGGCGCACGCAGCATCGAGGCCGGCGTAATTCGCGGCGTTGTTGGCGATGGCGGTGCGCAGGGACATGGGCCATCCTAGCCACAGTCCAACCCCACCCGCAAGCGATGCCCCCCATGCGCAAGTTGCTTCGATTCGTAGCCTGGCTGTTCGCCGTCCTGATGGTGCTGGCCCTGTTGGCCGCGCTGGTGGCGCTGTGGATGGCCCGCGGCAGCCTGGCGCAGCTGGACGGCCAGGCCGCCCTGCCCGGCCTGTCGGCGCCGGTGGACGTGCAGCGCGACGCACTGGGCACGGCCACCGTGGACGCGGCCAACGAAGCCGACGCCGCCCGCGCGCTGGGCTTCCTGCACGCCCAGGAGCGCTACTTCGAGATGGACCTGCTGCGCCGTTCGGCGGCGGGTGAACTGTCGGCGCTGTTCGGCCCGATCGCCATCGAGCGCGACAAGGTGGTGCGCGTGCATCGCCTGCGCGCCCGCGCCGATGAAAACCTGGCCACCGTCGCCGGCGCGCGGCTGCCGGTGCTCGAGGCCTACCGCGACGGCGTGAACGCGGGCCTGGCCGCGCTCGACCGCAAGCCCTGGCCCTACCTGCTGCTGCAGGCCGAGCCCGAACCGTGGACCGTCACCGATTCGGCGCTGGCCGGTTACGCCATGTTCTTCGACCTGCAGGACGAAACCAATTCGCGCGAACTGGCGCTGTGGCGCATCCGCGAGGCGCTGCCGCCGGCGCTGTACGCCCTGGTGGCGATGGACGGCAGCGAGTGGGACGCGCCCCTGGTGGGCGAGCCGCGCGGCAACGTCGCCCTGCCCGGCCCCGACGTGCTGGACCTGCGCACGCTGCCCACGCCCGAAACCAAGGCCGGCTTCGAAGTGTCCGAGCCGGCGGCGCCGGGCAGCAACAACTTCGCCGTGTCGGGCCAGCGCACCGCCGACGGCCGCGCCATCGTCGCCGACGACATGCACCTGGGCCTGCGCGCACCGAACATCTGGTACCGCGCCCGCCTGCGCTACGCCGACGCGCGCGCGCCCGGCGGCAAGGTGGACGTGAGCGGCTTCACCCTGCCCGGCATCCCGGCCGTGATCGTGGGCAGCAACGGCCACGTGGCCTGGGGCTTCACCAACAGCTACGGCGACTGGCTGGATTTCTACCGCGTGGACTGGGCCAACAAGGACCGCAGCCGCTACCGCGTGGCCGGCGGCCAGCAGGCGCTGCGCGTCAGCAGCGAATGGATCCGGGTCAAGGGCGGCGCGCCGGTGGAGCTGACAGTGCGCGAAACGCGCTGGGGTCCGATCACCGCCGAACTCGACGACACCACGTCGCTGGCGCTGCGCTGGACCGCCCAGCTGCCGGGCGCGCTGAACTTCGGACTGTCCGACCTGGCGCTGGCCGGCAACCTCGACGAAGGCCTGGCCGCCGCGGACCTGGCCGGCATTCCCGCGCAGAACCTGGTGATTGGCGACAGCAAGGGCCGCATCGGCTGGCGCCTGACCGCGCAGCTGCCGCACCGCGCCGGCGCTTGCGAAGCCACGGCGCCGCTGGCGGTGGCCGACGGCTGCCGCTGGGCCGGGTGGCTGCCGCCCACCGAAAACCCCAGCCTCGTTGACCCGGCGGACGGCATCCTGTGGACCGCCAACAACCGCACGCTCGACGGTGACGCGCTGCAGCTGGTGGGCGACGCGGGCTATGCCAACGGCGCGCGAGCACGCCAGATCCGCGACGCGCTGCGGGCCAAGCCCGTGTTCAGCGAAGCCGACCTGCTGGCGATCCAGCTCGACGACCGCGCACTGTTCCTCGCCCGCTGGCACCAGGCGCTGCAGGACGAGGCCGCCCGCAGCGGCAGCGCCGAGCTCAAGGCCCTGGCCGGGGCCGCGCGCGCCTGGGACGGCCGCGCCAGCGCCGGTTCCGCCAGCTACCGCATCGTGCGCGCCTGGCGCCTGGCGGTGGTGGAACGCATCCAGAACGGCCTGCTGGCGCCGGCACAGGCCGCGCTGGGCGAGCGCTTCGTCATGCCCGACCTGCCGCAGATGGAAGCGGTGGCCTGGCCGCTGCTGCAGCAGCGCCCCGCGCACCTGCTGCCGCGCCGGTTCGAAAGCTGGGAAGCGCTGCTGGCCGACGCCGCGCGCGACGTCCACGGCCAGCTCGCGGCCGAAGGCCCGCTGGCCGAGCGCACCTGGGGCGAGCGCAACACCGCGGCCATCTGCCACCCCCTGGCCGGCGCGCTGCCGGCATTCGTGCGCGGCGGACTGTGCATGCCGGCCGACCCGCTGCCCGGCGACGGCAACATGCCGCGCGTGCAGGGCCCGGCCTTCGGCGCCAGCCAGCGCATGGTGGTGTCGCCGGGCCATGAGGCCGACGGCATCATCCACATGCCCGGCGGCCAGAGTGGCCACCCGCTGTCGCCGTTCTGGGGCGCCGGCCACGCGGCCTGGGTGCAGGGCGAGCCCACGCCCTTCCTGCCGGGCGAGGCCGAGTTCCGACTGCAGCTCACCCCGAAAACGTGAGCAAGTTCACGTTATGCACAAAATTTGCTGACAGGCGTCACTTTTTGGGCCATAAACGGCTTGCTGCACCGGCTGCTCCGCCGGTGCAGGACGGGTGGATCGCCGTCAGGGGGAGCGCTCCGCCGAACCGAAGGTTTTCCTGGTGAGGTGGGTCCGATGGACATGTTGATCACGCTGCTGACGCACTGGCGTCGCATGATGCTTTCCCGGCAGGCCGGCGCCGTGCGCCAGGCCGTACTGGCCCTCAACGCCGAACAGCGCAAGCAGACCGCCGACCACACCCTGGCGGAAATCCAGCACGCGGCGCGCCTGCCGCAGCCGCACCTGCACGGCGTCACCGACAGCTCGCTCTATCGCCCCTGGACGCCCGTGGCCTCCACCGCGGCCAGCCGCGTGCGCGACCGATCCATCCAGCTGCGCCAGCGCAGCATCGCCATGTGGCTGGCGGTGGTGTACCACGAGACCCGCGGCGCCACCGACGAAGGCCTGCAGGGCGTGCACCGCGACGTGCTGGGCATCCTGCGCGAGCTCAAGGACAACCGCACGGCCGACAAGGCCGAGAAGGCCTGGTTCAACCAGGCCGCGTGATCGCTTCGGTGGGAGGGATGTAGCGGAGGGTCAGGCGACCAGCAGCCGTTCGGCGATGGCTCGGTAAAGCGCGGGGAGGCGCTCGAGTTCGTCCAGCGCAATGCGTTCGTCCACCTTGTGGATGCTGGCGTTCACCGGCCCCAGCTCCACCACCTCGGCGCCCAGGGGCGCGATGAAGCGGGCGTCCGAGGTGCCGCCGCCGGTGTTTTCCTCCGGCGCCAGGCCGCACTGTTCCCGAAGCACGGCGCGCACGGCGGCGCGCAGGCGGCCTTCGCCGGTGAGGAAAGGTTCGCCGCCGCGGTGCCAGCGCAGGTCGTATTCCAGGCCGTGGCGGTCGAGCACGGCGTGCACTTCGCGCTCCAGCGCCGGCGCACTCCAGCCCGGGTTGTAGCGGAAGTTGAACACCACCTCGCAGTGGCCCGGGATGACGTTGTTGGCGCCGGTGCCGGCGTGGATGTTGGACACCTGCAGGCTCGACGCCGGGAATTCGGGATAGCCCTCGTCCCAGACGCGCGAGGTCAGCTCGGCCAGCGCCGGCAGGGCCTGGTGGATCGGGTTGCGGGCCTTTTCCGGGTACGCCACGTGGCCCTGGATGCCGCGCACCGTAAGGTTGCCCGACAGCGTGCCGCGGCGGCCCACGCGCAGCAGGTCGCCCAGCGTTTCCTTCGACGACGGCTCGCCGGTCACGCAGAAATGGATGCGCTGCCCCGTGGCGCGGAAGTGGTCGGCCACGCGGCGCACGCCGTCAATGGCGTCGCCCTCTTCGTCCGAGGTCAGCAGCAGGGCCACGGTGCCCGGATGGTGCGGGTGCGCGGCCACGAACTGCTCCAGCGCCAGCACGAAGGCCGCCACGCTGCCCTTCATGTCGGCGGCACCGCGGCCGTACAGGAAACCGTCGCGCACGGTGGCTTCGAACGGGTCGCTGGCCCAGGCGTCGCGCGGGCCCGGCGGCACCACGTCGGTATGGCCGAGGAAGCACAGCACGTCGCCGCCTTCGCCGTGCGTGGCCCAGAGGTTCTTCACTTCGCCGAAATCGATCTGCCGGCACTGGAAGCCGGCGCGCGCGAGGCGCGCGGACACCAGCGCCTGGCAGCCCGCGTCTTCGGGAGTGACCGAAGCGCGGCCGATCAGGTCACGCGTGAGGGCCAGCACGTCGCTCATTTCTTGATCCCGAACCGCAGCTTCCAGCCATTGTCGGTGAAACCCACGCTCACCACGCCGTCGTCCGTCACCAGCACCGGGCGCTTCACCAGCGCCGGGTGTTCCTTGATCAACAGCGTCCACTCGGGATCGCTGGCCGGGGCCTTGCGGGCCTCGGGCAGCTGGCGCCAGGTGGTGGAGGCGCGGTTGACCAGCTTGTCCCAGCCGCCCAGCTGCGCCGCCCAGGCCTTGAGCGTTTCCGCCGGCACGCGCTCGGCCCGGTAGTCCACGAACGCATGCGCGATGTCGAAGCGCTTGAGCCAGTTGCGCGCCTTGCGGCAGGTGTCGCAGGCGTCCAGGCCGTAGACGGTGGTCATGGCGCGGCCTTGGCCACCGAGGCCTTGGCGCCACCGATGTGGCGCGACAGGAAATCAAGCAGTTTGGTGTAGTACTCGATGCGGCGCGACTCGGTGTAGAAGCCGTGGCCCTCGGTCGGGTAGTACAGGCTTTCCACCGGCACGCCGGCCGCCTTCAGTGCGCGCTCCATCTTCTTGGTGTGTTCGGGCGGCGCGACGGTGTCTTCGCCGCCGGCCGCCAGGAACACCGGCACCTTGATGCGTGCGGCCATGCCCGTCGGCGAACGCGGGCCCAGCGTTTCGATCGGGCCCACCCAGTCGTCCAGCCAGGTGCGGGTGGACCGGGCGCCGGCGCTGTCCTGGCGATGCATCATGGAAAGGTCGTAAACGCCCACGTAGCCGACGGCACACTGGTACAGGTCGGGCTCGCGCGCCACGCCCACCAGCGACGCGTAGGCGCCGTAGCTGGCGCCGTAGATGCAGATGCGGCCGGGGTCGGCGATGCCCTGGCTGATGGCCCAGCGGGTGGCATCGGTGACGTCGTCCTGCATCGTGCCGCCCCACTGGCGCGCGCCGGCGTGGCGGAAATCGCGGCCATAGTTGCCAGAACCGCGGAAATTGACCTTCAGCACGGCATAGCCCGCCTGGGCGAGCATCTGCGCTTCGTCATCGAAGCCCCATTCGTCGAACACGCCGAAGGGCCCGCCGTGCGGCAGCACGACCATCGGCAGCTTGCCGGTGGCGCCCTTGGGGCGCGTGAGGTAGCCATGCAGGGTGAGGCCGTCGCGCGACTTGAGCGAGATGGGCTCCGCCGTCGCCATGGTGTCCGGGTCGAACCATTCGCGACTGCTGATGACGTGGTCGGCCTGCTTGGTTTCCCGGTCGAAGATGTAGAAGTCACCCGGGTTGGTGTCGCTGCGGGTGTGCACCAGGGCCAGCCTGCCGTCCTGGGTGGTGGACGTGACCTCCACGGCCAGCCCCTTGAACGCGGCTTCCAGGCTCCGGTAGAGGCGGGCGTCGGCCGACGCCTCGTCGAAGAAGACGCTGCTCTGCCGGCCGTCCATCAGCAGCGCACCCACCAGCGCATCGCCCTTGCCGGCGGCGTGGATGTAGGCGTACGGGTCCGCGTTGTCGTCCTGCAGCACCGTCTTGCGCTCGCCGCTGGCCACGTCGTACGCGACCAGGGCGTCCGGGCCCTTGGGCTGCTGCACGCGCAGGTAGGCGGTGCCGTTGTCGGCCGAGAATCCCACGGCGGTCTCGACGCGGCCGGTCCGGGCCTCGTCGTTCACCAGCGTCCACTCGGCCTGGTCGCTGGCGCGGTAGTAGAGCTTGCTGATGTTGTCACTCAGGGCGCCGACCGCGAAGCGCACGGCGCCAGCGTTGTCGGTGGTGAAACGGGCGCGCGGCACCGGCGCACGCGCCACCAGCTGGCGGCGGCCGGTGTACACGTCCATCTTCTCGGCGCGGGTGAAGGTGTCGTCGCCCCAGGGTTCGATGGTCACCAGCACGAACTTGTCGTCGTCGGCCAGCGGATCGAGCAGCCAGCCCCAGACGCTTTCGGCATCCTTGGGCTTGATGCGCGTGCCGGGGCCGCCGCCGTCCACGCGGTAGCCCACCAGGTTCTCGCCTCGCTTGCCGTCGGCGTTGACGGCCACCAGTTCACCGGTGAGCACCGGCTTGTCGAGCTGGCCCAGCGATTCGGACATGCTGATCAACACGCGTTCGGGGTTCACCCAGACGAATTCCTCGACGTGGGTGTTCTTGCCCAGGGCGAACGCCGCCGTCTTCTCGCCGGTGGCACGGCGCAGGATGACCATGCCGGTGCGGTCTTCCATTGGCACCGTGGCGGCCAGGTAGTCGCCGTTCGGGGAGATCTTGATGTCGCGGAAGACGTCGCGCTTGATGAAGGCCGAAACATCCACGCCGCCGGCGGCCGGCGCGGGACCGGTGGCGAGCGCCAGCGATGTCGAGATAACGGCGGCAAACAGGATTCGCATGCGTTGCTCCTGGAAACTCAAGGGGCCGATTGGGCGCTGACTGGCCTGGTGCGGCTGGCCGCGGCGTCCGCCGAGGGTGGCCTGGCTTTCCCGCCGCCCAGGTGGCCGGACAGGAAGTCCAGCAGCCGGGTGTAGTGTTCCCGGCGCCCACGTTGGGCTGCATCCCCGGCCAAGGAGGTGGGGAACCGGTAAACCGTGGTTTCGACGTCCGCCCTCTCCAGCGCGCTGCGCATGGCCCGGAACTGGCGTGCGTGCCAGCCGGAGCCTTCGTCGTCGCTGGCAAGGTACACCGGTACGCCGATGTCGCCGGCAAGGCCGATCGCGGAGACGGCCGACAGGGAGTCCGCCGTACCCAGGCGCCGGTCCAGCAGCTTTTCACGCGGCCTGTCGCCATGGCTGAGCGTGCGATGCATCAACGCAAGATCGAACACGCCGCTGTCGGAGGCGGCGCACCTGAACAGTCCGGGCGCACGCGCCGCCGCGATGAGGGCGGCATGGGCCCCCATCCTGCTGCCGTAGACGCAAATCCGTTCGCCATCGGCCATGCCCTGGGCGACGGCCCAGCGGGTGGCGTCGGCGATGTCGTCCGGCACCACGGTGGACCACTTGCCGATGGCCGCATCGCGGAACGAACGCCCATGGCCGCCGGACCCTCGATGATTCACCTGCAGCACGGCGTAGCCAGCCTGGGCCAGCATCTGCGCCTCGTCGTTGAACTCCCCGTCATGGAAGCCCCACGGGCTGTCCTGGGCCAAAGCGACGGTGGGGCGCACCAGCACCACCATGGGCAAGGGGCCGGTGGTGCCGGCAGGCCGCGTCAGGTAGCCCTGCAGGTGCTGGCCATCGCGCGCCTTGAGTTGTACCGGCGTCACCGTCGCCATCTTGGCCGGGTCGAGCCAGTCGCGGATGCCGACCACGTGCTCGACGCGCTTGGTGTCGCGGTCGAAGACGTGGAAATCGCCCGGGCTGTTGCCGCCGAAGGTCTTCACCAGTGCGATGCGTCCGTCCCGGCTGAGTGACGTGACCAGGACGCCCTGGCCCGGGAACGCCGCTTCCAGCGTGCGGTACAGCCGGGCCTGGTCGGAGGTCTCGTCGAAGAATACGGTGCGCGGCAAGCCGTCCATCAGCATCACGCCCACGGGCGCCCCGGCGATGCCGTGGGCGCGCAGGATGCGCCAGGGGTCGACGTGGGCGTCGCGGAACACGGGCTTGCGGGTGCCGGTGGCCGGGTCGAAGGCCACGATGGCGTCCGGGCCGTCCCTGGTTTCCACCTGGAGGTAGGCCACGGCATTGTCGGCGGAGAAGCCCAGCGCCGACTCGACCAGGCCCGAGGCTTTCTCGTCGTTGAGCAGTTGCCAGGGAGCGTCTTCCCCCGCGCGATGGAACAGCTTGCTGTCGCCGGCGTCGTCCACGCCCGAGGCGAACCGCACCACGCCCCGGGCGTCGGTGGTGAAACTGGCACGCGGTACGCCGACCTTGGCCACCACCTTGCCGCCGCCGGTGACGCTGTCGACCACCTCGGCGCGCGAATAGGGATCGGCGACCGGCGAGATGGAGACGATCACGCGCTTGTCTTCCGCGGGCAGGTCATCCACCAGGCGGGCGAAGACTCCCTCCTTGGAGCGGCTGCCCAGCCGGGAGGCCGACATGTCGAGCACCAGGCCGCCCTGTATCACCGTCCCGGCCAGCGTGTTGTCGACGTTCATGCCGATGATCTCACCCGTGAAGATGGAGTCCTCGGCGATGTTGCTGCCGATGCGCGGCATCATCAGCACGCGCTCGTTGCTCACCCAGTGGAAGTCGCCGATGTGGTAGCGCGGATCGGGCACCACGTTGGCGGTGCGCACGCCGTCGGCACGCCGGATGATGGTCAGCGCGGTGCGGTCGGGAAGGCGGAGCGTGGCGGCCAGGTAGCCGCCGTCGGGCGACACCTTGACGTCCATGATGCCTTCGCGTCGAAGCATCGCGTCCACGTCCACGTCCACCGCGCGGGCGACCGACGCAGACACCGCGGACAGGATCAGGGCCGCCGTGGCGGCGGCGAGTGCGTGGTTGCGCATGGTGCTCCGGAATAAAAGGCAGGGCCGCACCGTTTTGCCACGGTCGCATGGCCCTGTCCAGCGCCGACGCGTGAAGATTACTCCAGCGCGCCGCGCAGCAGTTCGTTCACCGAGGTCTTGGCGCGCGTCTTCGCGTCCACCTGCTTGACGATCACCGCGCAGTACAGCGAGTACCTGCCGTCCGCCGAAGGCAGCGAGCCCGACACCACCACGCTGCCGGCCGGCACGCGGCCGTGCGTGATCTCGCCGGTGGCGCGGTTGTAGATGCGGGTGCTCTGGCCGATGAACACGCCCATGCCGATCACGCTGCCCTTCTCCACCACCACGCCCTCCACCAATTCGGCGCGGGCGCCGATGAAGCAGTCGTCCTCGATGATGGTGGGGCTGGCCTGCAGCGGCTCGAGCACGCCGCCGATGCCGGCGCCGCCGGAAAGGTGGCAGTTCTTGCCGATCTGCGCGCAGCTGCCCACCGTGGCCCAGGTGTCCACCATCGTGCCGGCGCCGACGTGCGCGCCGATGTTCACGAAGCTCGGCATCAGCACCACGTCCTTGCCGATGTGCGAGCCCGCACGCACCACCGCGCCGGGCACCACGCGCGCGCCCACTTCGCGGAAGTCGGCTTCGTCGAAGCCCTGGAAACGCTGCGGCACCTTGTCCCAGAACGGCGCCGGGTAGGCCTCCACCAGCTGCATGTCGTTCACGCGGAAGTAAAGCAGCACGGCCTTCTTCAGCCACTGGTTGACCTGCCAGCCGCCCTTCACCGGCTCGGCCACGCGCAGCCTGCCCGACTCCAGCAGCGCAATCACGTCCTCGACCGCAGGCCGCGTGGAGCCGTCTATCTCGGCGGCGGTCAGCGTGGCGCGGCGCTCGAACGCATCGTCGATGATCGCCTGCAGCTGCTCAGTGGCGGGCTTCTTTCTTGCCATGGTCCGTCTCTCCGTCGACGCAGGCCACGATGGCCTGGCTCAGCTTGTCCAACAGGGCCTGGTCATCAATGGCGCGGTCGCGCTCGTCGGTGAGCAGGAAAAAGTCCTCCACCTTCTCGCCGAAGGTGGCGATGCGGGCGTCGTGCACGCGCAGCCGGTGCTGGCGCAGCACCTGGGCCACGCCGGCCAGCAGGCCGGGCTGGTCGGTGCAAACCAGGCTCATGCGGGTGCGGCTGCCGTCGGCCAGGTGGTCGAAGCCCACGCGGGCGGGCACGCGGAAATGCCGCAGCTGGCGCGGCGCCGCGCGGCGCACCGGCTTCACCTTCAGCGGATCGCGCAGCGCGGCCTGCAGGGCCGACACCACGGCCCCGGGCTCGGGCGCATGGCCCTGCGGCGCGATCAGCTGGAAGTTGTCCAGCGCGTAGCCGTCGGTGGAGCTGAGCACGCGCGCGTCCAGCACGTTCAGGCCCAGGCGGTCGAGCGTGGCCACCAGCGCGGCGAACAGGCCGTCGCGGTCGGGCGCGCGCACGAACACCTCCAGGCCGCCGTCCTGCACGTGGGGCCGCACCAGCACCAGGCTGTCGCTGCCGCCCGATTCGGCGATGCCGCGGGTTTGCCAGGCGATCTGCTCGGGCCGGTAGCGCAGGAAGCCCACGTCCGGGTACGCGGCCCAGATGCGCTCCACCGTGGCCTGTTCCAGCCCTTCGCCCAGCAGCCGCTCCATCGCCACGGCGCGGGTCTCGGCCATGATCTCGTTGGCGTGCACCGGGTTTTCCAGGCCGCGGCGCAGCGCGAAGCGCGTGGCCGAATACAGGTCGGCCAGCAGGCGGTCCTTCCACGCGTTCCACAGCTTGGGGCTGGTGCCGGCGATGTCGGCGCAGGTGAGCAGGTAGAGGTAGTCGAGGTGCTCGCGGTCGGCCACCCGGTTGGCGAAACGCGCCACCACGTCCGGGTCGGAAATGTCCTGGCGCTGTGCGGTGACCGACATCAGCAGGTGCTGCTCCACCAGCCAGGCCAGCAGGTCGCCGTCGGCGGCGGGCATGGCGTGCACCAGGGCGAACTCGCGCGCGTCCACCGCGCCCAGCTCGGAGTGGTCGCCGCCGCGGCCCTTGGCGATGTCATGGAACAGCCCCGCCAGCAGCAGCAGATGCGGCTTGCGCAGGCGCGGCAGCACTTCGTGCGCTATCGCGAAGCGCTCGTCCACCCGGCGCGCGAACCCGTCCATGTGCGCCAGCACGGCCAGCGTGTGCTGGTCCACGGTGTAGACGTGGAAGAGGTCGTACTGCATGCGCCCGGACACCTTGCCGAACGCCGGCAGGTAGCGCGCCAGCACGCCCAGCCGCGCCATGCGCGTCAGCGTGGCGATGGCGCGGCGCGACTCGAGCAGGGCCATGAAGCGCGCGCGCACCTCCGGCGGCTGTTCGGTGCAGGGGGCGATGGCGGTGAGCGATTCGCCCAGCGCGCGCGCCGTCTCCGAATGCAGGCCGCGGGCGTCGGGCAGTCCGTCCCAGGCGGCGAACAGTTCCAGCACCGGCGCCAGCCCCTCGCGCAGGCGCGCGGGCTCGGTCATGGCCAGGTAGCCGTGGCGCAGTTCGTAGCCCTCGCCCGCCGGCACCGCGGGCTCTTCGCCCGAAAGTTGCTCCTCGAAGCGCTGCAGCAGCCGGTCGTTGATGCGCATCACCGTGGCGGCGCTGCGGAAGAAGCCCTGCATCATCTGTTCCACCGCCAGGTTGTCGCGGTGTTCGTCGGTGAGGCCCAGCATGGCGGCGAGCGTCTTCTGGTGGTCGAAGCCCAGGCGTTCTTCGCGCCGGCTGGCCAAAAGGTGCAGGCCGAAGCGCAGGCGGGCCAGCTGGCGCCATTCGCGCTCGAGGCTGGCGCACTCGTCTTCGCCCAGCAGGCCCAGCGGCACCAGGGCGCGCAGGCCGGGCACGCCGTACAGGCGCATGCCCATCCAGGTGACCGTCTGAAGGTCGCGCAGGCCGCCCGGGCCTTCCTTGATGTTGGGCTCGAGGTTGTGGGCGGTGTCGTGGAAGCGGGCGTGGCGCTGGCGCTGTTCTTCGCGCTTGGCCTGGAAATAGTCGGCCGGCGGCCAGATGCGCGGCGGCGCCAGGGCGGTGGCCAGGCGCCCGGCCGCACCGGGGTCGCCGGCCAGCCCGCGGCACTCCATCAGCGAGGTGAGTACGGTGATGTCTTCGCCGGCCGCGTCCACGCACTGGGCGATCGAACGCACCGCCTGCCCGGTGGCCAGCCCCGCGTCCCACAGCAGCGAGAAGAAGTGGCCGATGCCGGCCTCGTGCGCCTGCTGGCAGGCCGGCTCCGCCAGCACCAGCAGGTCGATGTCGGACTGCGGGTACAGCTCGGCCCGGCCGTAGCCGCCGGTGGCGATCAGCTGCAGCGGGGCGTCGGCGGGCAGGCAGCGCGCCCAGGCCGAGCAGACCACGGCGTCGCTGGCCTCGCAGCACAGCGCCACCAGCCGGTCGATGGCTTCGCCGGCCTCGAAGCGGCGGCGCAGGTCTGCGCGCCGTTCGGCCAGGCCGGCCTTGGCGGCTTCGCGCCAGGCGGCATCGTCGGGGGCCGCGGCCAGCGCGGCCGCCAGCGGCAGCGGGTTCGCGGCGGGCACGGGCGCGGCGTTCACCGGCCGGCCCCGGTCACAGGTCGTTGTCGTCGCCGGGCAGGCGGGTCAGGATCTCGGCGCCGTCGTCGGTCACGGCCACGGTGTGCTCCCACTGTGCCGACAGCGACTTGTCGCGGGTCACCACGGTCCAGCCGTCGTTGAGCAGCTTGGTGTGGCGGCCGCCCTCGTTGATCATCGGCTCGATGGTGAACACCATGCCCTTCTGCAGCACCACGCCCGACATCGGCTGGCCGTAGTGCAGGACCTGCGGTTCTTCGTGGTAGATGCGGCCGATGCCGTGGCCGCAGTATTCGCGCACCACGGAGAAGCGCTCGCCCTCGGCGTACTTCTGGATGGCGTGGCCGATGTCGCCCAGGGTGGCGCCCGGCTTCACCACGCGGATGCCGCGGAACATGGCCTCGCGGGTGACTTCGACCAGGCGCCTGGCCTTGATGCTGGGTTCGCCAACGAAGTACATGCGGCTGGTGTCGCCGTGCCAGCCGTCCTTGATGACGGTGACGTCGATGTTGACGATGTCCCCGTCCTTGAGCACCTTGGCCTCGGACGGGATGCCGTGGCAGATGACGTTGTTCACCGAGGTGCAGATGGTGGCCGGGAAGCCCTTGTAGCCGACGTTGGCCGGGATGGCTTTCTGGACCTCCACGATGTGGTCGTGGCAGATGCGGTCGAGTTCGGCCGTGCTCACGCCGGGCTTCACGTGGGGGGCGACGACCTGCAGCACCTCGGCGGCCAGGCGGCCGGCCACGCGCATGCACTCGATGTCCTGGGCTGACTTGATGGTGATCATGGCCCGATTATCCCTCAGTTGCGGCCCGTTGGGCCAGCGGGCTATACTCCCGCGGCTTGATCCGGGCATTCCCTTCACATCGGGGCCACCCGGGCCAGCCCGCCCACGCCGGGCGTCACCGGTGAATACACACACCTGGCTTTACCCCGCCCCGGGGTGCCCAAGGTCCTCTGGACCAGCGGGTTCGAGGCGGCGGCCAGGTGGAGGCCCAACCCCGGAGCTCCGAAGCCGCCAGCGCGCGGCCGGCTCCCTATTCAAGGAAATACCCAGATGACCCAGGTCACCATGCGCCAGATGCTGGAAGCCGGCGTTCACTTCGGCCACCAGACCCGCTACTGGAACCCCAAGATGGGCCCGTACATCTTCGGCGCCCGCGGCAAGATCCACATCATCAACCTCGAGAAGACGCTGCCGCTGTTCACCGACGCGATGAACTTCATCTCGGCCATCGCCCAGAAGCGCGGCACCATCCTGTTCGTCGGCACCAAGCGCTCGGCCCGCGAAGCCATCAAGGACGAGGCCACCCGCTGCAACCAGCCGTACATGAGCATGCGCTGGCTGGGCGGCACGCTGACCAACTTCGCCACCGTGAAGAAGTCGGTCGCCCGCCTGAAGGAGCTCGAGGCCGCTGAAACCGACGGCACCTTCGACAAGCTGGTCAAGCACGAAGTGCTGGGCCTGCGCCGCGAGCGCGACAAGCTGCTGGCCTCGCTGGGCGGCATCAAGGAAATGAACCGCCTGCCCGACGCGCTGTTCGTGATCGACATCGGCCACGAGAACATCGCCGTGCAGGAAGCCAAGAAGCTCGGCATCCCGGTCATCGCCGTGGTGGACACCAACTACGACCCCAACCTGGTGGACTACCCGATCCCGGGCAACGACGACGCCATCCGCGCCGTGCAGCTGTACGTGCATGCCGCCGCCGACGCCGTGCTGGAAGGCAAGGCCGCTTCGCCGCAGGCGCACGTGGCCGCCGACGACTTCGTCGAGCTCGACGCCGAGGGCAACCCGGTCGCCAAGGCCGACACCAAGCCGGCCCCGCGCCGCGCCGCGCCCCGCGACGACAAGCGCCCGGCCCGCCGTGGCCCGGGCGGCGACAAGCGCGACGCCCGCTGAGTCATCGCGGCGTCATGCCGCGGCGCCAACCTGCGCCGCGGCACATCTTTCGCGCGTGATGCCGGCAACGCATCACGCCATCACCAAATAGCTGGAGAAACACATGGAAATCACTGCATCGCTCGTCAAGGACCTGCGCGAGCGCACCGGCGCCGGCATGATGGAATGCAAGAAGGCCCTGGTCGAGAACCAGGGTGACATCGACGCCGCCGCCGAGTGGCTGCGCAAGTCGGGCCTGGCCAAGGCCGACAAGAAGGCCGACCGCGTCGCCGCCGAAGGCCGCATCGTGGCCGCCAGCGAAGGCGGCAAGGCCGTGCTGGTCGAAGTGAACTCCGAGACCGACTTCGTGGCCAAGGACGACAACTTCCTGGCCTTCACCAACGCCGTCGCCCAGGCCGCCCTGGCCTCCGGTGCCGCCGACGCCGAAGCGCTGAAGTCCGCCAAGCTCGCCTCGGGCGAGACGGTGGAAGAAGCCCGCGCCGCCGTCATCGCCAAGGTCGGCGAGAAGGTGGACGTGCGTCGCCTGGCCAAGGTGGACAGCGCCAACCACGTCGCCGCGTACATCCACGGCGGCCGCATCGGCGTGCTGGTGGAGCTCAAGGGCGGCGACGTCGAGCTCGCCCGCGGCATCGCCATGCACGTGGCGGCCATGAACCCGCCGTACAACAAGGCGGCGGACGTGCCGGCCGACTTCCTGGCCAAGGAAAAGGAAATCGAGCTGGCCAAGATGTCCGAGAAGGACAAGGCCAAGCCGGCCGAGATCCTGGAGAAGATCATCGGCGGCAAGGTCGCCAAGATCGTCAACGAAGTCACGCTGTACGGCCAGCCCTACGTGCTCAACACCGACCTGTCGGTGGAAGCCACGCTCAAGGCCGCCGGCGCCGAAGTGGTCGGCTACCAGCGCCTGGCCGTCGGCGAAGGCATCGAAAAGGTGGTCGAGGACTACGCCGCCGAAGTCGCCAAGGCCATGGCGGTCTGATTCGCCGCCACCCAGCTGCTGAAAACCCGGCTTCGGCCGGGTTTTTTTTGGCCACGGATTTGCACGGATGGCCGCGGATAGGGCCGAAGGCAATGATTCAGACCAAGGCAATTTGGCAGAGCCGGCGCCCGGACTCCCTTCGTTGGCTCAATCCGTGTTCATCCGTGTAAATCCGTGGCCAGAAAAGCTCGGCAACCAAGGGCATCGGGCCTGAAGGCCCTCCTGCAGGCGGCGATCGGCTAGAATTCCGGCGTTTGCATGCCCCCGGAGAGTCCCATGAGCGCCGCCCCGATCAAGTACCGCCGAATCCTGCTCAAGCTGTCCGGCGAGGCCCTGATGGGGAACGTGGATTACGGCATCGACCCCGAGGTGATCAAGGCCCTGGCGGCCGAGATCGTGGCCGTGCAGCGCGCCGGCGCCGAGATCGGCCTGGTGATCGGCGGCGGCAACATCTTCCGCGGCGCCGGCCTGGCGGCGGCGGGCATGGACCGCGTCACCGGCGACCACATGGGCATGCTGGCCACCGTCATCAACGCCCTGGCCATGGCCGACGCCATCGAGAAACAGGGCGGCTTCGCCCGCGTGATGAGCGCCATCAAGATCAACGAAGTGTGCGAAGACTACATCCGCCGCCGCGCCATCCGGCACATGGAAAAGGGCCGCATCGCCCTGTTCGCCGCCGGCACCGGCAACCCCTTCTTCACCACCGACTCGGCCGCCGCGCTGCGCGCCAGCGAAATCGGCGCCCACCTGCTGCTCAAGGCCACCAAGGTGGACGGCATCTACGACGCCGACCCGAAGAAGAACCCGGGCGCCAAGCGCTTCACCCGACTCACCTACGACGAAGTGCTGGGCCGCAACCTGCAGGTGATGGACACCGCCGCGTTCGCCCTGTGCCGCGACAACCGGGTGCCGCTGCGCATCTACGACATGATGCAGCCCGGCGCCCTGATGCGGATCGTCCAGGGCGAAGACCTCGGCACGCTGGTCGCCGCCTGAGCGGCACCCGCCCCCCTGCCCCTATAATCACCGATTGCCTGGATTCACTGCGGAGCCCGCGATGCTTAACGAAATCAAGAAAGACGCCACCACCCGGATGACCAAGACCGTGGACGGCTTCCGCCAGGAGCTGACCAAGCTGCGCACGGGCCGCGCCACCACCGCCCTGGTCGACCACCTGAAGGTGAACTACTACGGTTCGGACATGCCGCTGTCGCAGGTGGCCACGGTGTCGGTCGCCGACGCCCGTTCGCTGCTGATCACGCCCTGGGAAAAGGGCATGGTGTCCGCGGTCGAGAAGGCCATCCTGTCCTCCGACCTGGGCCTTAACCCGAACACCGCCGGCACCGCCATCCGCATCAACCTGCCGCCGCTCACCGAAGAGCGCCGCAAGGAGCTGTCCAAGCACGTGCACGCCGAGGGCGAGACGTCCAAGGTCTCGATCCGCAACATCCGCCGCGACGCCATCCAGCAGGTGAAGGAACTCCTGAAGGAAAAGCAGGTGACCGAGGACGAGGCGCACCGCTGCGAGGACGACATCCAGAAGCTCACCGACAAGCACGTCAAGGACGTGGACGAAGTGGTCCGCGCCAAGGAACAGGAACTGATGGCGGTTTGAACCCCGCCACCGGCATGTCGTCGCCCTCCCCCGCCACGCGCAAGCCCCGGCACCTGGCCGTCATCATGGACGGCAACGGGCGCTGGGCCGAGCGCCGCCAGCGTCCGCGCACCCTGGGCCATCGCGCCGGGGTGAAGGCGGTGCAGGTGTGCATTGACTACTGCCTGGCGCATGACATCGAGGCCCTCACCCTGTTCGCCTTCTCCAGCGAGAACTGGAACCGCCCGCAGGAAGAAGTGGGCGCGCTGATGAAGCTGTTCCTGCGCATGCTCGATTCGGAAGTGGACGAACTGCACCGGCGCGGCGTGCGCGTGGCCTTCATCGGCGACCGCGACGGTTTCCCCGAGCCCATCCGCGCACGGATGGCCGCGGCCGAGGGCCTGACGCCCGCCAGCACGCGGCTGGTGCTCACCATCGCGGCCAGCTACGGCGGCCGCTGGGACATCACCCAGGCCTGCCGCCAGCTGGCGGCCGACGCCGCGGCCGGCCGGCTCGACCCGGCCAGCATCGACGAAGCCATGGTCCGGTCCCGGCTGGGCCTGGCCGACCTGCCCGAACCCGATCTTTTCATCCGCACCGGCGGCGACCTGCGCATCAGCAACTTCCTGCTGTGGCAGCTGGCCTACACCGAGCTGTGGTTCACCGAAACCCTTTGGCCGGACCTGGACGCGTCGGTGCTCGACGCCGCCCTGGCGGCCTTTGCCGACCGCGAGCGTAGCTTCGGCCTGACCAGCGCCCAGGTGGCCGGGAGCACGACATGAGCCGCAAACAACGGATCACCACCGCCCTGCTGTTGGCGCCGGTCCCGGTGCTGGCCGTACTGTTCCTGCCCACGCCCTGGCTGGCCGCGGCCGTCGCGGCGGTCATGCTGGCCGGACTGTGGGAATGGACCGCGTTCGCCGGCCTGGAGGAAAAACCGGCGCGCCTGATGTTCCTCACCGCCAACGCGCTGCTGATGGCGGCCCTGGTGTGGGGCGGCGGCCCGAGCCTGTTCACGCTGAAAGTGGCCAGCCTGGTCGGCGTGGTGTGGTGGGGCCTGGTGCTGCTCTGGCTGGCGCGACCGCGCTTCGCCGCGGCCGACAGCCAGGGCGCGCGCGGCTTCAAGCTGCTGGCCGGCAGCCTGTGCGCGCTGCCCGCCTGGTGCGCGCTGGGCTGGCTGCACTCGGAAGACCCGCTGGGCCCGCGCTGGACCCTGTTCGCGCTGGCCCTGGTGTGGGCCGCCGACAGCGGCGCGTATTTCACCGGCTCCAAGTTCGGCAAGCGCAAGCTGGCCCCGGCCATCAGCCCCGGCAAGACCTGGGAGGGCGTGTTCGGCGGCCTGGCCGCCAGCGTGCTGCTGGCCGCGCTGGTGCTGCCGCTGCTGGGCCTGTCGTGGTCGTCGCTGCCGGCGCTGGCCCTGCTCACCCTGGCCACCGCCGCCATATCGGTGGTCGGCGACCTGTTCGAGAGCCTGATGAAGCGGCACTCGGGCGTGAAGGATTCCGGCGCCATCTTCCCCGGCCACGGCGGCCTGATGGACCGCCTCGACAGCCTGCTGGCCGCGCTGCCGGTGTTCGTGGTGGGCAAGGCATGGCTGGGCCTCTGAAGACGATCGCCCTGCTGGGCGCCACCGGTTCCATCGGCGGCTCGGCGCTGGACGTCGTCGCGCGGCATCCCGACCGCTTCCGCATCGGTGCGCTGAGCGCGCATTCCAGCGTGGACGAACTGCTGGCGCTGTGCGAGCGGTTCCGGCCCGATTCAGCCGTGGTGTCGGACGTGGCCGGCCACGCCGCGCTGCGCGACGGCCTGCGCGCGCGCGGCCTGCCCACGCGCGCACTGGCCGGCCCCGAGGCGCTGGTGGAAGTCGCCACCGATCCGGCCAACGACACGGTCATCGCCGCCATCGTCGGCGCCGCCGGCGTCGCCTCCACGCTGGCGGCCGCGCGCGCCGGCAAGCGGCTGCTGCTGGCGAACAAGGAATCGGTGGTGCTGGCCGGCAGCCTGCTGGTGCAGGCCGTGGCCGAGGGCGGCGCCACCGTGCTGCCCATCGACAGCGAACACAACGCGATCTACCAGTGCCTGCCCGCCGACGGCGGCCGCGGCGGCGTGCGCCGCCTGCTGCTGACCGCTTCGGGAGGCCCGTTCCGGGGGCGCCAGCGCGCCGACCTGGCCGGCGTCACGCCCGACCAGGCCTGCGCCCACCCCAACTGGGTCATGGGCCGCAAGATCTCGGTGGACTCGGCCACGCTGATGAACAAGGGCCTGGAAGTGATCGAGGCGCGCTGGCTGTTCGACATGCCGGCCTCGCGGATCGAAGTGGTGGTGCACCCGCAAAGCATCATCCATTCGCTGGTGGACTACGTGGACGGCTCGGTGCTGGCCCAGCTGGGCAACCCGGACATGCGCACCGCCCTGGCCTACGGCCTGGCCTGGCCCGAGCGCGTGGATTCGGGCGTGGCACCGCTCGACCTGGCGGCGCTGGGGCGCTTTGATTTCCAGGCCCCGGACCTGGATGCCTTCCCCTGCCTCGGCCTGGCGTTCCAGGTTCTGGAGGCCGGCGGCAGTGCGCCCGCCATCCTCAATGCGGCCAATGAAATCGCCGTTTCAGCCTTTCTTCAGGGCCGACTGGGTTTCCTAGGCATTCCGGACCTGATCCAGGCCTGCCTCGACGCCCTGCCCGGCGGCCCGGCCGGCGACCTGGACCAGCTGATGGACACCGACGCCGCGGCCCGGCGCATGGCCGAAGCACTGATCCCGAGGATGCGCGCATGACGGAGTTCTTCGGTTCGGTGTGGTGGCTGCTGGTCAGCCTGGGCATCCTGGTCACCTTCCACGAGTTCGGCCACTACTGGGTGGCGCGCCGCTGCGGCGTGCGCGTGCTGCGCTTCTCGGTGGGCTTCGGCAAGCCGCTGTACACCCGCATCGGCAAGGACGGCACCGAGTACGTGCTGGCCATGCTGCCGCTGGGCGGCTACGTGAAGATGCTGGACGAGCGCGAAACCGAAGTCGCCCCGGCCGACCGCCACCTCAGCTTCAACGCCAAGTCGGTGTACCAGCGCATCGCCATCGTCGCCGCCGGGCCGATCGCCAACCTGCTGCTGTGCATCGCCCTGCTGTGGCTGATGTTCGTCATCGGCAAGCCCGACTACCCGCCCGACCTGGGCCCGTCGGAAGGCATCGCCGCCGAGGCGGGCTTCCAGCCCGGCGACCGCCTGCTGGCCGTGGGCGAGCGCGAAACCCGCAGCCTCACCGAAGCCGGCATCGCCCTGTCCAACGCCGCCATGGACCGCCGCTCCACCCCGGTGCGGGTGCGCACCGCGGCCGGCGACGAAGTGGTCCGCGTGCTGCCGCTGGACCGTCCGGGCCTGGTGATCAGCGAACAGCAGCCCTTCCGCGACCTGGGCCTGAGCCTGGCCGACCCGCCCGTGGTGGGCGCGGTCCAGCCCGGCAGCGCCGCGGCGGGCCGGCTGCAGCCGGGCGACCACATCCTGGCCATCGGCGACATCGCCATCGCCAGCTACGCCCAGGTGGGCGAGGCCGTGCAGGTGGCGGCCCGCAACGGCCAGACCCTGCAACTGCGCATCCGGCGCGACGGACGCACCGCCATGGTGCAGGTGGACCCCCGCCTGGCCGAGGTCGAAGGCAAGCCGCGCTGGATCCTCGGCATCACCGGCACCGCGCCCCGCCAGGACGCCCTGCTGCGCTTCGGGCCGGTCCAGGCGATCCCCGAGGCCCTGTCCCAGACCGGGCAGATGGCCTCCGACGTGCTGGCCATGCTGGGCCGGATGGTCACCGGCCAGGCCTCGCTGCAGAACATATCCGGCCCGATCACCATCGCCCGGGTCGCCAACGGCAGCGCCAGCCTGGGCCCGGCCTGGTTCCTGAATTTCCTGGCGGTCCTGTCCCTGAGCCTGTGCATCATGAACCTGCTGCCCATCCCGGTCTTGGATGGGGGGCACCTGCTGTATTACCTTATCGAGCTGGCCAAAGGCAGCCCGGTCGGGGAACGAGTGCTCATCGCGGGTCAGTACGTGGGTCTGGTGTTCCTTGCCGGCCTGATGGGCCTGGCCTTCTATAATGACTTGTTCCGACCCAGCTTCTGACCCCACCCCTTTCGCGGGCGCCGCCACGGCGTCCGTCACCAACGGATTGATGATGACGCGACCCACTGTTCGCCGCCGCCTCCTGAGCCTCGCGCTTGCCGCCGCCCTCGCCGGCCCCGTCCAGGCCCAGAATTTCGAAGCCTTCACCGTGGCCGACATCCGCGTCGAGGGCCTGCAGCGCATCTCGGCCGGCACCGTCTTCACCTACCTGCCGGTGGAAAAAGGCGACACGCTCGATCGCAGCCGGTCGTCGGAAGCCATCCGCGCCCTGTTCAAGACCGGCTTCTTCAGCGACGTCCGGCTCGAGCGCCAGGGCGGCATCCTGGTGGTGGTGGTCAGCGAACGCCCGGCCATCAACACCATCACGCTGGCCGGCAACAAGGACATCAAGACCGAGGACCTGCTGGGCGGCCTGCGCAACATCGGCCTGACCGAGGGCGAGACCTTCAACCCGCTCAACCTCGACCGCGTCACCCAGGAACTGATCCGCCAGTACAACAACCGCGGCAAGTACAACGTCTCCATCACCCCGACCATCACCAACCTCGACCGCAACCGCGTCGACATCAACATCGTGATCGCCGAGGGCAAGGCCGCCCGCATCCGCGACATCAACATCGTCGGCAACCCCACCTACTCCGACCTGGACATCCGCGAGGGCTGGGAGTCGGGCACCAGCAACTGGCTGTCCTGGTACAAGCGCGACGACCAGTACTCGCGCGAGAAGCTGTCGGGCGACCTGGAAAAACTGTCCAACTACTACCTCGACCGCGGCTATGTCGACTTCAACGTCGAATCCACCCAGGTCGCCATCTCCCCCGACAAGCGCGACATCTTCGTCACCGCCAACGTCGCCGAGGGCGAGGTGTACACGGTGTCCTCGGTGAAGGTCACCGGCGACACCATCCTGCCGATGGAGGACATCCAGAAGCTGGTGGTGCTGCAGGAAGGCAACACCTTCTCGCGCGCCCTGGTCGAACTCACCAGCGACGGCATCATCGCCACGCTGGGCAACATCGGCTACGCCTTCGCCCAGGTGAACCCGGTGCCGGAGATCGACCGCGAAGGCCGCAAGATCGCCATCAACTTCTTCGTCGAGCCGGGCCCGCGCGTGCAGGTCCGCCGCATCGCCTTCACCGGCAACTCCACCACCGCCGACGAAGTGCTGCGGCGCGAGATGCGCCAGTTCGAGGGCGCGTGGTTCTCGCAGGCCGCCATCGACCGCTCCAAGATCCGCCTGCAGCGCCTGGGCTATTTCGAGACCGTGGACATCGAGACGCCGGAAGTGGCCGGCCAGCCCGACCAGGTGGACGTGGTGATCAAGGTCAAGGAGCGCAACTCCGGCCAGTTCACCTTCGGCCTGGGCTACCAGCAGGCCTACGGCCTGATCACCAGCGTGCAGCTGAGCCAGACCAACTTCCTGGGCACCGGCAACCGCTTCAACCTGGCCATCCAGAACAACAGCTACTCCAAGCAGTTCTCGCTCGGCGTCACCGACCCCTATTTCACCGACGACGGCGTCAGCCTCGGCTTCAACATCAACTACAGCGACTACAGCTACACCAACTCCAGCTCGGAGAACCTGGCGCAGTTCGACAACGCCGTGGCCTCCGGCGAGTTCCTGGTGGGCATCCCGCTGACCGAGACCGACTCGATCTCGATGTCGCTGGGCATCGACCGCAACGAGCTCACCACCGACGACAACAACACGCCGCCGCCGCTGATCGACTACCTGGTGAACTCGCTGGGCGACCGCGCGCGCTTCCCGCAGTTCCACATCGACGACGACCTCAACGCCACCACGCCGATCGAGAACGACGACGCCGACCCGTCCACCACCGACCCGCTGCAGAACGGCCCCTTCCGCGAATGGAACGTCAACGCCTGGCGCATGCAGCTGGGCTGGCAGCGTGATTCGCGCAACGATTTCCTGATGCCCACCCGCGGCACCTACCACCGCGTCAACGCCGAACTGGTGCTGCCGGGCAGCGACCTCGAGTACTACCGCATCGGCTACAACTTCGAACACTACATGCCGATCACGTCCTGGCTGGGCCTGAAGATCGGCGCCGAACTGGGCTACGGCGACAGCTACGGCGTCACCAAGGACCAGACCTGCAGCGTCTACACCGAGTCGGGCGCGCTCATCCCGGGCGAGACCACCGATTGCGGCCTGCCGTTCTTCCGCAATTACTACGCCGGCGGCCCGCAGTCGGTGCGCGGCTTCGAGACCAACACCATCGGCCCGTACTACCAGTTCACGGCCGACTACCGCCAGCCGCTCGGCGGCTCGTTCAAGACCGCGGGCACGTTCGAGCTGTACTTCCCCACGCTGTTCGACAGCCGCGGCACGCGCCTGTCGGCCTTCGTGGACTACGGCAACGTCTACCGTTCGGTGGACACGTGGGAAGCCAAGACGCTGCGTATTTCGGCGGGCCTGTCGCTGCAGTGGCAGTCGCCGGTCGGCCCGATCGCCATCAGCTACGCCGCGCCGATCCAGCGCGAGCGCACCGACCAGATCGAACGCCTGCAGTTCACCTTCGGCGGTCGCTTCTAAGGCCACCGCCTTGGCCGACGCCGCGCCGGGCCCGTCGCACGCCCTGTCCGAACTGGCGCAGCGGTTCGGCCTGGAGCTGCGCGGCGACGGCGGCGTCCGCATCCATGGCGTAGGCACCCTCGCCGGTGCCGGCGCCGGCCAGTTGGGCTTCCTGGCCAATCCCCGCTACCGCAAGGAGCTGGCCAGCACGGCGGCCAGCGCCATCGTACTGTCGGCCGACGACGCCGACGCGTGCCCGGTGCCCTGCCTGGTGGCGCGGTCGCCCTACGTGGCGTTCGCGAAAATCGCCGCGCTGTTCGACGCCGAACCGGCGCTGCAGCCCGGCATCCACCCCAGCGCCGTGGTGGCCGCCGATGCCCGGGTCGATCCCGGCGCCCAGGTCGGCCCCTTCACCGTGATCGGCGCACGCAGCCACGTGGCGGCCGGTGCCGTCATCGGGCCGGGCTGCGTGCTGGGCGAGGATTGCGTGGTCGGGCCCGGCTGCGTGCTGGTGGCGCGGGTGACGCTGGTGGCGCGGGTGCGGCTGGGCGCGCGCGTGCGCATCCATCCCGGCGCGGTGCTGGGCGCCGACGGCTTCGGGCTGGCCATGGACGCCGGGCGCTGGATCAAGGTGCCGCAGCTGGGCGGCGTGGTGGTGGGCGATGACAGCGAAATCGGCGCCAACACCACCATCGACCGCGGCGCCATCGAGGACACGGTGCTGGACGAGGACGTGCGCCTGGACAACCAGATCCAGATTGGCCACAACGTGCGCATCGGCGCCCACACCGCCATCGCCGGCTGCACGGCCGTGGCCGGCTCGGCGCGGATCGGCCGCTATTGCCTGGTCGGTGGCGCGGTCGGCATCACCGGCCACCTGGAAATCTGCGACCGGGTCACGGTGACGGCCATGAGCCTGGTCACCCAATCCATCACCCAGCCGGGCGAATATTCGTCCGGCATGCCCGTCCAGGACAGCCGCACGTGGCGCCGCAACGGCGCCCGCTTCAGGCAATTGGACGCGCTGGCGCGTAAGATAGGCGCCCTCGACAGGGATTGAAGCAGGGAAACACCGGATGAGCGACGACACCATCAAGATGCCCGTGGATGTCTCGTGCATCCTGCACCTGCTGCCGCACCGGTACCCGTTCCTGCTGGTGGACCGCGTGATCGAGCTCGAGGCGCACAAGCGCATTCGCGCCATCAAGAACGTCACCTTCAACGAACCCTTCTTCCAGGGCCATTTCCCCGGCCGCCCGGTGATGCCCGGCGTGCTGGTGATCGAAGCCATGGCGCAGGCCGGCGGGCTGCTCACCCAGCTCTCCCAGCCCAAGGACGCCTGCCACGAAGGCAAGCTGTTCTACCTGGTGAAGGTGGACAACGCCCGCTTCAGCCGCATGGTGGTGCCGGGCGACCAGCTGGACATCGAAGTGGTGCTCAAGCGCACCATCCGCAACATGGCCCTCTACGCCTGCGTGGCGCGCGTGGACGGCAAGGAAGTGGCCAGCGCCGAGATCCTCTGCGCCGAAGGCAAGGGCTGAGCATGATCCATCCCACCGCGCAGGTAGATCCCGGGGCGCGACTGGGCGCCAACGTCAGCGTGGGCGCCTATGCCGTCATCGGGCCCGACGTCGAGATCGGCGACGGCACCCGCATTGACGCCCACTGCGTGGTCACCGGCCCCACCCGCATCGGCCGCGACAACCACTTCCACCCGCATGCCGCCATCGGTGGCGACCCGCAGGACAAGAAGTTCGCCGGCGAACGCACCGAACTGGTGATCGGCGACCGCAACTCGGTGCGCGAGTTCACCACCATCAACCGCGGCACCGGCGACGGCGGCGGCGTCACCCGCATCGGCAGCGACAACTGGATACTGGCCTACGCGCACGTGGCGCACGATTGCCAGGTCGGCAACCACTGCGTGTTCTCCAACAACGCCACGCTGGCCGGCCACGTCGAGGTCGGCGACTACGTCATCCTCAGCGGCTTCGCCGGCATCCACCAGTTCTGCCGCATCGGTTCGCACGCCTTCATCGGCATGGGCGCGCTGGTGAACGGCGACGTGCCGCCGTACCTGATGGTGGCCGCGGAAGGCTACAGCCGCCCGCGCGGCATCAACGCCGAGGGCCTCAAGCGCCGCGGCTTCGACGCCGCGCGCATCGCCGCCATCAAGCGCGCCTACCGCGCGCTGTACATGTCCGGCGCCCAGCTGGCGACCGCGCGCGAACAGCTCGCCCCGGTGGCGGCCGAATCCGAAGACGTGCGGCTGATGCTCGAGTTCATCGAGCGCAGCGAACGCGGCCTGCTGCGCTGAACGGCGCGGGCATGGCCCTGCCCGGCACCGAAACCGCCCCGCCCGACCGCCCGCTGCGCATTGCGCTGGTGGCCGGCGAAGCCTCCGGCGACCTGCTGGGCGCCAGCCTGGTGCAGTCGCTGAAGCAGCGTTTCCCGGACGCCGAGTTCGCCGGCGTGGGCGGCCCGAAGCTGCGCGAGGCCGGCCTGGAGGCCTGGCACGACTGCAGCGAGCTGGCCGTGATGGGCCTGGCCGAAGTGCTGCGGCACCTGCCGCGCCTGCTGCGCCTGCGCCGCTTGCTGCGGGCGCGCCTGCTGGCGTGGCGGCCGGACGTGTTCATCGGCATTGATGCGCCCGACTTCAACCTGGGCCTGGAGCGCCGGCTCAAGCAGGCCGGCATCCGCACCGTTCACTACGTCAGCCCCTCGGTCTGGGCCTGGCGCGAAGGCCGCGCCGCGAAGATCGGCCGCAGCGCCGACCGCGTGCTGTGCCTGTTCCCGATGGAGCCGCCGATCTACGCGCGCCACGGCGTGGACGCGCGCTTCGTCGGCCATCCGCTGGCCGACGCGTTCGCGATGGAGCCCGACCGCCACGGCGCACGCGCGCGCTTCGCGCTCGACGACGCCACGCCGGTGCTGGCCGTGCTGCCCGGCAGCCGCCTGGGCGAAATCCAGCGGCTGCTGCCGGTGTTCCTGGACGCCGCGCGCCGGGTGCAGACCCAACGGCCGGCGCTGCAGGTGCTGGTGCCCGCGGCCAACGCCGCCTGCCGCGAGGCGATCGAAGCCTGCCTGGCGGGTACCGGCCACGCCAACGTGCGCGTGGTGGACGGCCAGGCGCATGACGTGATGGTGGCCAGCGACGTGGTGCTGCTGGCCTCGGGCACCGCCGCGCTGGAAGCCCTGCTGGCCAAGCGGCCGATGGTGGTGGGCTACCGCATTTCCGCGCTCACCTATCGCCTGGTGATGCTGCTGGGCCTGATGAAGGTCAACCGCTACAGCCTGCCCAACGTGCTGGCCAACGAACCCATCGTGCCCGAACTGATGCAGGGCGACTGCACCGCCGACAAACTGTCCGCGGCGGTGATGCGCTGGTTCGACGACCCCGAAGCCTGCGCCGCGCTGCTGCCGCGCTACCGCCACATCCACGCCAAACTGCACCCCCAGGCGTCTGGTGGCGCCGCCGACGCGGTGGCCGACCTGCTGGCCGGCCGGTGACGCAGCGGCTCGTTTGCGGCGTGGACGAGGCTGGCCGGGGTCCGCTGGCCGGCCCGGTGGCCGTGGCCGCGGTGATCCTGGACCCGCGCCGCCCGATCGAAGGCCTGGGCGATTCCAAGGCGCTCAGCGAAGCGCGCCGCGATGCGCTGGCGCCGCTGATCCGCGAACGCGCGCTGGCCTGGCACCTGGAGTTCGTCAGCGTCGAAGAAATAGACCGCCTCAACATCCTGCACGCCACGATGGCCGGCATGGCCCGCGCCGTGCAGGCGCTGCGCCCGCAGGCCGGGCACGCCCTGGTGGACGGCAACCGCATTCCGCCCGGCCTGCCCTGCCCGGCCGAGGCGCTGGTGAAGGGCGACGCGCGCGAACCGGCCATCATGGCCGCGTCCATCCTGGCCAAGGTGGGCCGCGACCAGTTGCTGGTGCAGATGGACGCGATGTATCCCGGCTACGGCTTCGCGGTGCACAAGGGCTACCCCACGCCCATGCACCTGGAGGCCCTGCGCAGGCTGGGCCCCTGCGACCAGCACCGGCGCAGTTTCGCGCCCGTGCGCGCCTGCCTGGAAAGCTGAGCAGCTTCTGAATTAGCCCGATGGTCACGCCCACTTCCGGGCGTCGCCGGCGCGCGTGCAACGGTCCACGATGGTGGCGCATCCCAAGGGATGTGGGCGGGAATCCTCCCCTTCCCGCCCGTACCGCCCCCACCGCGAGAACCGCCATGAACAGCCGACGCCAACACGACCACCACGCCCTTCGCCTGCCGCCCGCCTCCCGGGATTCGCGCCGCCGCCAGGTCGGCACCATCGCCCTGGGCGATGCGGCCATTCGTCGCTTCAACGCCCTGCTGGCGCAGATCGCCCCCAATGCCCCGTCGGTCAGCGCCGACCAGGTGGTCACGCTGGCGCGCTGGCTGGGGCAGCAGCCGCAGGACCGGGCCGTGGCCATCCTGTCCGAACGCCTGGCCCGCGCCGAGCACCTGCGCCGCATGCTCAACGACAGCGACTGGGACGTCGGCAGCGAAACCCGCGAACGCGCCCGCATGCTCACCCGCTACCTGCAGCAGGTGGACGACCTGATCCCCGACGACCAGCCGCTGGTGGGCCATCTCGACGACGCCCTGCTGGTGGAACTGTCCTGGCCCGCCTTCGAGGACGAAACCCGCGACTACGCCGACTTCTGCCGCTTCCGCGCCAGCGAGCGCCCGCGCGGCAGCGCCGCCGAGCGCCGCCTGGCCTGGGAAACCGCCTGCCTGGCCGAGGCCGCCCTGCTGCAGCAGCGCCGCGACGTGCGCTCGCGTTCCTACGCCGCGCGCCCGCGGCTGCCGGACTTCATCCGCGTCACCTGAGTCTCTCCAACGGGGCGGGCGGCAAGGCCTGGCAACAGGGACTGTCAAGCCTTGTCCGCCCCCACCCTCGCGGTAAACTGCCGGTTGACCCCCAGGTCCCCGGCATGACGCCACGATTCGTCCACCTGCACCTGCACAGCGAGTATTCGCTCACCGACTCCACCATCCGCATCCCGGAACTGGTGGGTCGCTGCGCCGCGCTTGGCCTGCCGGCGGTGGCGGTCACCGACACCAGCAACCTGTTCGCGCTGGTGAAGTTCTACAAGGCCGCCGAACCGGCCGGGCTCAAGCCCATCGCCGGCGCCGACCTGTGGCTGTCGGCCGAAGGCGGCCCGCCTTCGCGCCTCACCCTGCTGTGCCAGGACCAAAGTGGCTACCTGTCGCTGTCGCGGCTGATTTCGCGCGCGTTCCTGGAAGGCCACGCCGGCGACTACGTGGCCATCGAACCCGAATGGCTCTACCGCGACTGCGACGGCCTGATCGCCCTGGCCGGGCGCGACAGCCTGCTGGGGCAATCGCTGGCCGCCGGCCGCGACGACCAGGCCGAGCGCGTGCTGCGCGACTGGCGCGCGACCTTCCCCGACCGCCTGTACCTGGAACTCACGCGCACCGGCCGCGACGGCGAAGAGGCGTTCAACGCCGCCGCCATCGCCCTGGCCGGCAAGCACGACCTGCCGCTGCTGGCCAGCAACGACGTGCGCTTCCTGTCCCGGGACGATTTCGAGGCGCACGAGGCGCGCGTGTGCATTTCCACCGGCCGCGTGCTCGACGACCCCAAGCGGCCGCGCGACTACTCGCCCGAGCAGTACCTCAAGTCGCCCGAGGAAATGGCCGAGCTGTTTTCCGACCTGCCCGAGGCGCTGGAAAACACCGTCGAACTGGCCAAGCGCTGCAACCTCGAGCTGAGCCTGGGCAAGTATTTCCTGCCTGATTTCCCGGTGCCCGAGGGGCACACGCTGGACAGCTGGATCCGCGAGGAATCCCACCGCGGCCTCACCGACCGGCTGGCCAAGTTCGAGATGGCGCCCGGCCACGACGAAGCCGCCTATCGCGCCCGCCTGGACATCGAGCTGGGCGTGATCCTGAAGATGGGCTTCCCCGGCTACTTCCTCATCGTGGCCGACTTCATCAACTGGTCCAAGCGCAACGACATCCCGGTGGGCCCGGGCCGCGGCTCGGGCGCGGGTTCGCTGGTGGCGTGGTCGCTGGGCATCACCGACCTCGACCCGATCCGCTACGACCTGCTGTTCGAGCGCTTCCTCAACCCCGAACGCGTGTCGATGCCCGACTTCGACATCGACTTCTGCATGGACCGCCGCGACGAGGTCATTGACTACGTCGGGCGCAAGTACGGGCGCGACAAGGTCAGCCAGATCATCACCTACGGCACCATGGCCGCGAAGGCGGCCGTGCGCGACTGCGGCCGCGTGCTGGGCTACCCGTACGGCTTCGTGGATTCGGTGGCCAAGCTCATCCCCATGACGCTGGGCGTGACGCTGGAAGACGCGCTGGGCCTGAGCGAGGCGGCGAAGAAGAACACCGACCTGGCCTCGGCCGAACTGATCCAGCGCTACCGCGACGAAGACGACGTGCGCGACCTGATCGACCTGGCGCGCAGCCTGGAAGACCTCACCCGCAACGCCGGCAAGCACGCCGGCGGCGTGGTGATCGCGCCCACGCCGCTCACCGACTTCAGCCCGCTGTTCGCCGAACACGTGGCCAAGGGCGAAACCGCCAAGTCGGTGGTCACCCAGTTCGACAAGGACGACGTGGAAGCGGTGGGCCTGGTGAAGTTCGACTTCCTGGGCCTGCGCACGCTCACCATCATTGACTGGGCGGTGAAGGCCATCAACGTGCGGCGCCAGGCCGCCGACGTGCCGCCGCTGGAAATCCTGGCGCTGCCGCTGGACG
>DAORUD010000012.1:0-34179 GCA_035433005.1 Arenimonas sp.
GTGATGCGCGGCATGATGAAGGCGCGCAAGGGCCGCATCATCAACATCGCCTCGGTCATCGGCGTCACCGGCAACGCCGGGCAGGCCAACTACGCGGCGGCCAAGGCCGGCATCATCGCCTTCAGCAAGTCGCTGGCCAAGGAGATCGGCAGCCGCGGCGTCACCGTCAACGTGGTCGCGCCCGGCTTCATCCAGACCGACATGACCAAGGACCTGCCCGAGGCCTCGCGCGAGGCCCTGGTGGGCCAGATCGCGCTGGGCCGGCTGGGCGAGCCGGCCGACATCGCCCGCGCCGTGGCCTTCCTGGCCGGCCCGTCGGCGGCCTACATCACCGGCGAGACCCTGCACGTCAACGGCGGCATGTACATGCCCTAAGTCCTTGCATTGGCTGGATTTGCGCTAGAATCCCGCCACCCCATGCAAGCCGCGGCGCGACCGGCGCCCGCCGCGGCCATCATTTGATTACAATGCGCCCGAAAACAAAAAGCTCCGGGAGGAGAAGATCCATGAGCAGCATCGAAGAACGCGTCAAGAAAATCGTCATCGAGCAACTGGGCGTGAAGGAAGACGAAGTCACCGTGAACGCCTCGTTCGTGGACGACCTCGGCGCCGACTCGCTGGACACCGTCGAGCTGGTCATGGCCCTCGAAGAAGAGTTCGAGTGCGAGATCCCGGACGAAGAGGCCGAGAAGATCACCTCGGTCCAGCAGGCCATTGATTACATCAAGGCCCACGTCAAGGCCTGATCGCCCGACGTGTTGACGCCAGGGCCGCGCTTGCGCGGCCCTGCGCGTTTCAGGCGCCCGTGCGATACGCCGGCGCATGCCCCGAAGCCGCACGCAGAAAGACCTGGAACCCGGAGTCCGCCATGAGCCATCGTCGCGTCGTCGTCACCGGAATGGGCATCGTCTCGCCCATCGGCAACACCCTGGCCGCGGCCTGGGACAGCATCCAGGCCGGCCGCAGCGGCATCGGCCCCATCACCCATTTCGACGTCTCCGCCTACGCCACGCGCATCGCCGGCGAAGTGCGTGACTTCGACGCCAAGTCCTTCCTGCCGCCCAAAGACGTCAAGAAGATGGACACCTTCATCCACTACGGCCTGGCCGCCAGTTTCCAGGCGATGGACGACGCCGGCCTGGAAGTGACCGAAGCCAACGCCGAGCGCATCGGCGCCATCATCGGCGCCGGCATCGGTGGCGTGCGCGGCATCGAGGACACCGCCATCACCTTGCACGAAGGCGGTCCGCGCAAGGTGTCGCCCTTCTACGTGCCCAGCACCATCATCAACATGCTGCCGGGCCAGCTGACCATCATGAAGGGCATCAAGGGCCCCAACTTCTCGGCGGTCTCGGCCTGCGCCACGTCCAACCATTCCATCGGCATCGCCATGCGCATGATCCAGTACGGCGACGCCGACATCATGGTGGCCGGCGGCGCCGAGCACGGCTGCACGCCCACGTCGGTGGGCGGCTTCTGCTCCATGAAGGCCATGTCCACCCGCAACGACGACCCCACGCGCGCCTCGCGGCCCTGGGACAAGGACCGCGACGGCTTCGTGCTGGGCGACGGCGCCGGCATCCTGGTACTGGAAGAATACGAACACGCCAAGGCCCGCGGCGCCCGCATCTACTGCGAGCTGGCCGGCTTCGGCGCCAGCTCCGACGCCTTCCACATGACCGCGCCCAGCGAGAACGGCGACGGCGCCGCGCGCTGCATGCGCGCGGCCCTGAAGGACGCCGGCATCAACGCCGACCAGGTCGGCTACCTCAACGCCCACGGCACGTCCACGCCGCTGGGTGACCTGGGCGAGACGATGGCCATCAAGTCGGCCTTCGGCGACCACGCGCACAGGATGATGGTCAGCTCCACCAAGTCCATGACCGGCCACCTGCTGGGTGCCGCCGGCGGCGTGGAGGCGGTGTTCTCGGTGATGGCGCTGCACACGGGCGTCATCCCGCCCACCATCAACCTCGATGCGCCCGGCGAAGGCTGCGACCTGGACTACGTGCCCAACGTGGCGCGCCAGGCCCGGGTGGACGTGGCCGTGTCGAATGGCTTTGGCTTCGGCGGCACCAACGGCACCCTGGTGTTCCGGAAGATCTGACGCCCGCCGGCCGCGCCGCCATGCTGACCCGCGAGCTGGCCGACGGCACCGACCTGCTTCGCCTGCAGTCGTCCGATCCCGCGCGTTACCCGCTGCTGCTGGAAAGCGTGGCGGGCGGCAACGCGCTCTCGCGCTGGGACCTGCTGCTGGTGGCCGATGGCGACGGCCTGCGGCTGGATGCCGAGGGCCAGGTGCGGCGTCTCGATGGCCGCGCGGCGGACGGTGATTTCCTGTCCGCGCTGGACCACGACTGGCGTGCCATGCAGACGCCGCGCGCCGGGGGCGACCTGCCGTTCCGCGGCGGCTGGGCGCTGTTCCTGGCCTACGAACTGGCCGGCCAGGTGGAACCCAGCCTGCGGCTGCCGCACGCGCCCGGTCCGCTGCCGGTGGCGCTGGCCCTGCGCTGCCCGGCGGCCGTGCTGCGCGACCGCGCCAGCGGCCGCTGCGTGGCCGTGGCCGAGGACGGCGCCGCTTCGCTGCTCGACGCCATCGCGCCCGCGCCGGCCGCGGAGCCAGGCGAAGGGCCGGGCTTCGCATCGCCCGCCCTGCACGAAGACGACCCGCAGCGTTTCCTCGACGGCGTGGCGCGCATCCACGACTACCTGCGCGCCGGCGACGTGTTCCAGGTCAACCTGTCGCGCGCATGGCGCGCCCGGTTCGATGCCGCGCCCGATCCGGCCACGGTTTACGCGCAGCTGCGCCGCGCCAACCCGGCGCCGTTCGCCGGCCTGCTGCGGCTGGGCGACGCGGCGCTGCTGAGTTCCTCGCCCGAGCGGCTGGTGTCGGTGCGCGGCACGCGGGTGGAAACCCGGCCCATCGCCGGCACCCGGCCGCGCTTCCCCGGCGACGACGAGGCCGCGCGCATCCGCGACCTGGTGGGCAACCCCAAGGAGCGCGCCGAGCACGTGATGCTGATCGACCTCGAGCGCAACGACCTGGGCCGGGTGTGCGTGCCCGGCAGCGTGCGCGTGGACGAACTGATGACCGTGGAAAGCTACGCCCACGTGCACCACATCGTCAGCAACGTCGGCGGCGAGCTGCGCCCGGGCACCACGCCGGGCGACGTCATCCGCGCCGTGTTCCCCGGCGGCACCATCACCGGCGCGCCGAAGGTGCGCTGCATGCAGATCATCGCCGAGCTCGAAGGCGAGGGCCGCGGCGCCTACACCGGCGCGCTGGGCTACCTGGGCCGCGACGGCGACCTGGACCTCAACATCCTGATCCGCAGCGCCTGGCTGGCCGGGCGCGAGCTGCAGTTCCGCACCGGCGCCGGCATCGTGGTGGACTCGGACGCCGCGCGCGAGCTGGACGAAACCCGCGCCAAGGCCCGCGGCCTGCTGCGCGCGCTGGGAGCGGCGGGTTGAATGCGCTGGCCACGCGGCTGTTCCGCGGCACGCAGCGCGTGGACGCACTCGACGCGGCCGATCGCGGCCTGGCCTACGGTGACGGCCTGTTCGAAACCGCGCTCGTGCACGAGGGTGCGGTGGTGTGGTGGCCCGCGCACCTGGCGCGGCTGGCCGAAGGGGCGGCGCGGCTGCGCATCCCCATGCCCGCCCCGGACTGGCTGGCGTCGCAGCTGGCGGACTTCATCGCGCCGGCCCCGGCGCGCGCCGTGCTCAAGCTGGTGCTCACGCGCGGCGCGGGTGGCCGCGGCTACGCGCCGCCCGCGGCGGCCGAACCCACGCTGGCGCTCGCGCTGCACGCCGCGCCGGCGCACGCGACCGCGCCGCTCACGCTGCGCTGGTGCGACACGCCGCTGGCCCTCCAGCCGGCGCTGGCCGGCATCAAGCACCTCAATCGCCTGGAACAGGTGCTGGCGCGCGCCGAGTGGTCCGACCCGGCCATCCACGAGGGCCTGATGCTCGACACCGAAGGCCAGCTCGGCTGCGCCACCGCGGCCAACGTGTTCGCCCTGCGCGACGGCCGCTGGCTCACGCCGCCCGTGCAGCGGCGCGGCGTGGCCGGCGTGGCGCGGGCGTGGGTGCTGGCGAACGAACCCGCGGCGACCGAAGCGGAGCTGTCGCGCGCGCAGGTGGAATCGGCCGACGCGCTTTTCCTGTGCAACGCCGTGCGCGGTATCCTCCCGGTGGGGCGCCTGGGCGATCGAAGCTGGGCGCCGCATCCGGCGCTGGCGGCACTGCAGCGCCGGCTGGGCCGGTCCGAGCCGGCATTCGACCCCGGGAGTTAGGTTTTGGCGAAGACATCCTCGCATCGCGCGCTCAAGGCGCTGGTGGCGCTGGCGCTGCTGGTGGCGGTCGCGTTCGGCGGCTGGGCCTGGCAGCGCTACCAGGGCTTCGCCGACACGCCGATCGCGCTGGCCGGCAGCGAGCGCATCATCGCGGTGGAGCGCGGCGACGGCTTCCAGGACATCCTCGACAAGCTGCGCGCGGCCGGCATCCAGGAAGGGCACGACCTGGAGTGGAAGGTGCTGGCGCAGGAAATGCAGGTGGTGTCCCGCCTGCAGGTGGGCGACTACGCCATCCGCCACGGCATCACCCCGCGCGAACTGCTGGCCAAGCTCGAAAGCGGCAAGGTCATCCAGCACCGCTTTACCATCGTCGAAGGCTGGAACCTGCGCGAACTGCGCGCGGCCCTGGCCGGGGACGAGGTGCTGGTGAAGCAGGCCAACGACCTGGACGACCGCGCGCTGATGGCGGCGCTCGACCGCCCCGGCCAGCACCCCGAAGGCCGCTTCCTGCCCGAGACCTACCACTACACCCGCGGCATGAGCGACCTGGACCTGCTGCGCCGCGCCGCCCTGGCCATGGACAAGGCCGTGGCCGACGCCTGGGATGCGCGCGCCGCCGGCATCCCCATCCAGACGCCCGAGCAGCTGCTCACGCTGGCGTCCATCATCGAGAAGGAAACCGGCAAGGCGTCCGAGCGGCCCGAGATCGCCGGCGTGTTCGCGCGCCGGCTGAGGCTGGGCATGCGCCTGCAGACCGACCCCACGGTGATCTACGGCATGGGCAGCCAGTACAACGGCAACATCCGCCGCAGCGACCTCACCACCGACACGCCCTACAACACCTACACCCGCGCCGGCCTGCCGCCCACGCCCATCGCCATGCCCGGGCGCGCGGCGCTGTTCGCGGCCGCCAATCCGGCCGATGGCGACACGCTGTACTTCGTCGCCCGCGGCGACGGCAGCCATGTGTTCTCGGCCACGCTGGCCGAACACAACCGCGCCGTGGCCTGCCACCAGCTCAAGCGCTGCCGATGACGTCGCCGGGCCTGTTCATCAGCATCGAAGGCGGCGAGGGCGCGGGCAAGTCCACCGTGATGGCGGCGCTGAGCGAGGCGCTGGCCGCGGCCGGCCGCGAAGTCGTGCTCACGCGCGAACCCGGCGGCACGCCCGAGGGCGAGGCCATCCGAAGCCTGCTGCTGGATCCGGGCAACCAGCTGCTGCCGGAAACCGAACTGCTGCTGATGTTCGCCTCGCGCGCGCAGCTGGTGCGCCAGCTGATCGCGCCGGCGCTGGCGCGCGGCGCCGCCGTGGTGGCCGATCGCTTCACCGACGCCAGCTTCGCCTACCAGGGCGGCGGCCGGGGCCTGGACATGGGCCGCATCGCCGAGCTCGAGCGGTGGGCGGCGGGCCTCAAGCCCGACCTCACCTTCCTGCTCGACGTGGGCGTGGCCGAAGGGCTGGCCCGCGCCCGCTCGCGCGGCGGCGAACCCGACCGCATCGAGCGCGAGCGGGGCGATTTCTTCGAACGCGTGCGCGCCACCTACCTGGCGCGCGCCGCGGCCGAGCCCGGTCGCTACCGCATCATTGATGCCGGCCAGCCCGTGGAAGACGTGCGCCGCGCCGTGCTGGCCGCGCTGTCGGCATGGCTGGGGGCACGGGCGTGAGCGGCTTCGCGCCCTGGCAGCAGCGCACGCTGGATGGCGCGCTGGCGTCGCTGGCCGAAGGTCGCCTGGGCCATGCGCTGCTGTTTTCCGGCGCGGCGCAGATGGGCAAGGGCGAAGTGGCCCTGCGGCTGGCGCAGCGCCTGCTGTGCACCACGCCCGGCCCCGACGGCCAGGCCTGCGGCCGCTGCCGCGCCTGCCAGCTGTTCGCGGCCGGCACGCACCCGGATTTCCGGTTCACCAGCTTCATCCCCAACGACAAGGGCGACAAGCTGCGCAGCGAGATCATCGTTGACCAGATGCGCGACCTGGGCCACTGGTTTTCGCTGACGCCGCAGATGGGCGCCGCCCAGGTGGCGCTGATCACGCCGGCCGATGCGATGAACGCCAGCGCCGCCAACGCCCTGCTCAAAACCCTGGAAGAACCCTCGCGCGACCGCTACCTGCTGCTGGTCACCGACCGCCCGGGCCGGCTGCCGGCCACCATCCGCAGCCGCTGCCAGCGCCTGGAGTTCCGGCCGCCCGGCAAGGCCGAGGCCCTGGCCTGGCTGCGCGCGCAGGGCCACGGCGAAGGCGCGCTGGCACCGGCGCTGCACGCGGCCCGCGGCCACCCCGGCCTGGCATCGCAGTGGCTGGCCACCGGCGGGCTGGAGCTGCGCCGCCAGGTGCTGTCGGAACTCAACGCGCTGTCGCAGGGCCGGCAGTCGCCCATCGAACTGGCCCAGCGCTGGCTCAGCGACGACCACGCGGCGCTGCGCCTGCGCTTCGCCGCCGAACTGGCGCTGGACGCCGCGGCCGAGCGCCTGGGCGCCGGCCCGGCCACGGGCTTGACCGTGCCGGGCGATTTCCAGATGCTCTCGGCGTGGTTCGACGGCATCAACCGGACCCGCGAACAGCTGTCGGTCCCGGCCCTGCGGCACGATCTGGCGCTGGCCGGTCTGCTGCTGGAATGGCGTAGCATGTCCAAGGCAACCGCGATGCAGGGAGCAAGGCGATGATGGGTGGTGCAGGCGCAAGGCAGGGCATCCTGTCCCTGGCGATCAAGGACAAGGCGGCGCTGTACAACGCGTACATGCCTTTCATCAAGGGCGGCGGCATCTTCGTGCCCACGGCCAAGCGCTACGCGCTGGGCGACGAGGTGTTCATCCTGCTGTCGCTGATGGAGGAAAAGGACCGCCTGCCGGTGGCCGGCAAGGTGGTCTGGATCACGCCGGCCGGCGCACAGGGCAACCGCGCCGCGGGCATTGGCGTGCAGTTCGCCGAAACCGCCGAGGCCGAACAGGTGAAGGGCAAGATCGAAACCATGCTGGCCGGCACGCTGGAAGCCGACAAGCCCACGCACACCATGTGAGTGCGCGCGGGCGAGGGAGGTCTTCAGCCCATGCGCCCGCTGTAGTAAAGCCCCAGCGCGGTTCCCGCGGTGGCGAACGCAAGTCCCGCGGTGGCGCCGAGCCAACCCAGCATGCGTTCGCGACGCTGGCGCCTGCCTGCGCCGACCGGGTCGAGGCTGATTTCATGAGCGCGCCGGCGCGCCATGATGCGCGGCAGCCACCAGCCCGAGGCGAACACGATGCCCAGGGCAAAGCCCACCGAGGCCGCCAGATGCGGGATCCAGCCCGGCACTTTCGCCAGCAGGGTGATGCCCACGCTGAAGGCAATCGTCAGCCCGCTGGTGAACAGGCCGTAAGCAATCACGCCGCGCCGCTCGCGTTCGTCGAACGGCTGCGCCAGCAGCTTGCGGATGCCGAACCAGACGCCCAGCAGCCCGCCCGCCACGCCCGCCGCGGCGCCGCCCAGCGCGCCAACGCCCAGCTTCGCCACGCCATTGGCGGCGCCCAGCGCACCCATGCCCAACGTAGCCGCGGCCGCGGCGGGCGGCGCGCTGGTCATCAGCAGCGTGGCCACGGCGGCGGTGAAGCCGGCGCCGGGCGCAGTGGCCCTGGCGAACTCGCCCAGGCGCTGCAGCAGTTCGTCGCGCACCAGCTGGCGCGCGCGCGACAGGCGCTTGCGCACGGCGGCGTCCTGCAGGCCCAGCAGGCTGGCCACCTGGCGCGAACTCTGGCCTTCGCGGTAGTACAGCAGCAGCACTTCGCGGGATTCCTCGGGCAGCCGGTCGATGACGTCGGCGGCCGCGGCTTCTTCCTGTGCATTGGCCACCTGCTCGGACGGGCCCGGGTGCGGGTCGGCCACGGCGGCCAGCACGTCCTCGATGTCGCCGGCGGGCGCGCGCCGGTGCCCCCGGCTGCGCAGGTGGTCGCGGGCCAGGTTGCGGGTGATCTGGCGCAGCCAGGGCAGGAAGCTCGAGGGATTGTTGAGTTTGCGCAGGTTCTGCCAGGCCGACAGGAAGGCTTCCTGGGCGATGTCCTCGCTGGTGGGCACGTCCCGAACGATCGCCAGCGCGATGCTCGTGACCGTGCTCTGGCAGCCGGCGACGATGCGTCCGTAGGCGTCCCGGTCGCCGCGGGCGGCGGCGGGGTAGTGGGTGTCGATCAGGGACTCGAGGACTTCGGTGCTCATGGCGTTCTCCGCGGGATGTTATCCGCAAAGACGCGCGGGCGAGCCCGATGTGACCGCACGCCGCCGGCCACCCCGCGGGGTGGCCGGCGGCGGCGACGTCAGAGGCAGTTCTTGCGGGCCGCGAGGATCTCGGTGGCGCGCGACTGCGTCCAGGTGAACGGCAGCGGCGGCGACAGCAGCGGCGCGTTGACGCTGATCTGGGTTAGCCCGCGCTTGCCGTCGGCATTGGTGCCGAACGTGCGCGTGAGCTGCCCGGTGAGCGTGGACACCGTGGCCGCATAGCCGCAGGTGGGGCAGCTGCCGGACAGCTGTTCAAGGTTCACCTGGTTCACCGCTTCGTTCCAGGGCTTGGCGCCGATCAGCCAGCGCGCCACGCCGGCGCCGTCATAGAGGTAAGCCGCGTAGATTTCCTGGGTGGGCTCGTACTGGGCGCTGTAGCCGAAGCCGCTGAGGCTGGGCGAGAACCAGTGGCCGGTGGCGTCCAGCGGCGCACCCTGGGACGTCGGGCAGCCGCTGCCGCCGCCCAGGCGCACCATCTTCTCGGTGCCGCTGTCGCCGTCGATGTTGTACGAGAACACCATCGACGTGTTGCCGGTGGGCGTGACCAGCATCCGGCCCACCTCGGTGGACGTGGTGGCACTGCCGTTCCAGCCGACGCGGAACAGCGGCGCGCTCCACAGCCCGCTGCCGCCCGCCGCGGGCGCCGCCGCCTGCGAGTAGTACCAGGTGGGCGTGCCGTCCTCGAGGTAGGTGTACCAGACCGCAACCCACTGGTCGCCGGCGAAGTCCACGAACACGCCGTGGCCGGAGCGGTCGGGGTTGAAGTACTGGCCGCTCTGGAACGCGGGCGCGGCGACCTGGGTCTGCACGCGCGCGGTGACGGTGGCGGTCTGGTAGTTGAGCGAGCTCGACGAGGGCCTGGCCAGCGTCACCAGGATGCGCGACGCCGTGCCGTCCGCCGGCGTGGGCACGTCCACCTGCTTGGTCAGCGTGGCGCCGGTGTCGGACGCGCTGGGCGCGGTGCGGGCATTGCCCGGCCCCGGCTGCGGATAGACGGCGGAAAGGTCGTTGACCAGGGTGGCGTACAGGTCCACGTCCACGGGCGCGGTCACCTGGATGCGCACGCTGCGTGCATGCGGCGGCACCGGGAAATACAGCCGGCTTTCCTCGACCACGGGGGTCCAGGCCGGTACCGCCACGGGCGTGGCGACGCCTTCGGCCAGCGCCAGCGCGGCGGGCAGCCAGTCGCGGCGGAACAGCTGCAGGTCGCGCGTGGCGGCCACCACGCCCGGCGACGACTCCACCACCAGGCGCGCGGCCAGCGGCGTGGTCGGCGTGCCGGGCAGGGCATCCCAGCTGACCTTGGCCTTCACCGTGGCGCCGGCGGCGGCGATGGTCGGGCCGCTGGCGAACAGGCGGCCGGTGCCGGTGTATTCCACGCGCCAGCGCGCGTTGGTGAGCGCCGGCAGGCCCGACAGCGTGACCTCGAAATGGCCGCGGGTGCTGGCGATCTCGCGCACCAGTTCGTCCGCCGGCCGGAACCACGCGGCCGCGCCGGGCAGGGTGATGTTGAGGCTGCGGGCGACGTCGGCGTCCGCGGCGCCGCAGGCCTGGTTGGAGCAGTCGGCGCGGGTGACGTTGGGGTTGGAGAAGGTGAGCGCCGGTGTTTGGCTGCCGTCGCGGTAGGCCATGACGGTGTAGAAGCCGTTGCTGCCCGCCGGCGTCACGCGATAGCCGTGGGAGTAGGTGTGGGCGCCGTCGCGTTCAACGCTGGTGACGATGTCGTGGTTCTGGCCCAGGTTGTGGCCGATCTCGTGGCCGATGGTGCGCTCGGAGCAGAACGAGCCGTCGCTGGTGCCGTGGCTGGCGGTGAAGTAGCCGAAGTCGATCGAGCCCGCGATGTTGCTGCCCTGGTAGCCTCCCACCCAGCCGTTGCCGCAGCTGGACGACTCGGCCTTGATGAACCGGCGCACCAGGCCGACGATGTCGGCGCCGTGGCGATGGCGCAGCGTGGCCAGCTGCAGCGCCACCGGCGGCGCGGTGCTGCGGCGCCAGTAGGTGATCTGGTTCAGCGCCTCGCTGTTGGTGCCCGAGTTGGTGTAGTCCACGCGCGGCGTGGCCACCAGGCGGAAGCGACCCACCACGCCGCCGTTGGCCAGCGCCGTGTTGCCGATGTCAATGCGGTTCTGCAGCAGCGTGCGCACGGCGGAGTCGCTGCCGACGTAGGTGGCCAGTTCACCGTTGTAGGCCAGCATCACGTCCAGCAGGTTGGGGTCGGCCTGCACCTTGTCACCGCCCACGGCCGCGGTGCGCGACTTCGCCGAGGCTTGCAGCAGGGCCAGCGGCGGCTTGAGCGCATCGTCCACCTGCACTTCGGACGATTCGCCCTGCGCGGACGCCTCGTCCACCATCAGGTGCGTGCGCCCGCCCACGGTTTCGATCAGCATCACGCTGCCGTCGGGCCGCGGCAGGCGGCCGAAGGTGGCGTCGGGACCGACCGTGACCACGGCCTCCTGGCCCAGCGCGGCGCCTTCGGCGCGGCCCACCCAGGTGAGGTCGCCGCTGGCGTGTTCGGCGTGCGACACGTAGTCGTAGCGAAGCGGCGCGCCGTCGGGATCGGGCAGCACGAGGAGGCCGCCTGGCACCGCCGCCTGCTGCACGGCGGCCGGGTCCACCCGGGCGTCCCGGAAGCGCAGCCGGCCGTCGCGCTGCACGCCGGCTTCGAGCTTGAGCAGGGTGACGGGCGCGGGCGGCCTGGGCGTGCCGGTGGCGGCAAACGCGGGAACCATGCCGGCGCAAGCCAGCACGACGAGGGTGGGGCGCAGCAGCGGGGAGGGACGCATGCTTGCGTGCTCCGTGGCGAAGTTGGCCCGATACTCGCACGCACACCGGTGCGCCTCAACCGGTTCCGCCGGGTCCTTCACGCCGCTTTTGCATTCACGTCCACGGGCGCGTGAAGGCGCGCCGCGGCCGTCGCGCGCATCAGCCCAGCGCGGAGCGCAGGACCAGTCCGGCGGCCACCAACGCAACGATGAACAGCAGCGCCATCCTCAGCCGCGACACCTTCGCGAGCGGGCTGGCGTCGCGCTTCTCGCCGAACTGCAGGTGTTCGGGCAGGTACGAAACGTCGCGCGTGGCCTCGAGCAGGCCCGCGTCGTGCAGGATCTCGCGCGCCTGCTTGAAATCGTCGGGCTTGATCACCCACAGCGAGGGCTGCTGGCTGGGGTCGTGGTTCTTGTTGCTGTAGCTGAACTCGCGGCGGCTGACGCCCTTCCAGCTGCGGCCCTGGTTGACCTTGGTGGCGATGCCGGCGTCGTTGAGCATCTTCTCGACGCGCTCGACGTTCTCCAGGCGCACCGAAGTAAAGACCTGGCGCATCAGTGGCCTCCCTTGTCTTCGGGCAGCACGCGGATCAGGCCTTCCTGCGCCGTGGACGCCACCAGCTTGCCCTCGCGCGTGAATATCTGCCCGCGCGACAGGCCGCGCGCACCCTGCGCGCTGGGGCTGTCGATGGAATAGAGCAGCCACTCGTCGGCGCGGAACGGGCGGTGGAACCACATGGCGTGGTCGAGCGAAGCCATCTGCACGTTCGGCTGGTAGTAGCTGATGCCGTGCGGGAAGGTGGCGGTGCCCAGCAGGTGGAAGTCCGACGCGTAGGCCAGCAGGGCCTGGTGCAGCACCGGCGAATCGCCGACCTCGCCGTTGAGCTTGAACCACACCTGCTGGAACGGCGGGCGCTTGGGCGGCTTGAGTTCGTCGCGCGGGTACACCGGGCGGATTTCGAACGGACCCATGCGCGACAGCCAGCGCTGGGCCTTGGGCGGCAGCTGGGCCAGCTGTTCGGCCGAGGGCGCGGCCACCGGCTCGATGTCCTCGGGACGCGGCACTTCGGGCATGGACAGCTGGTGTTCGTTGCCCGGCTCGTCGTCCTGGAAGGACGAGGCGAACACGAAGATCGGCTTGCCGTGCTGGATGGCGGTGACGCGCCGCACCGAGAAGCTGTTGCCGTCGCGCGAGCGGTCCACGTCGTAGACGATCGGGTGCTCGACGTCGCCGGCGCGCAGGAAGTAGGCGTGGATCGAGTGCACGTGGCGCGCCGGGTCCACCGTCTGCTGCGCCGCCGACAGCGCCTGGCCCAGCACCTGGCCGCCGAACACGTACTTGGTGCCGATGTCGCGGCTCTGGCCGCGGAACAGGTTTTCCTCGAGGCGCTCGAGGGTCAGCAGGTCCACCAGTTCGGCGGCGACGGATGCGGTCATGGGAACTCCGGGATTCAGGCCCGGATTATAGACCGGCGCGCGGGCCGGCCCCGCGCCGGTGCTCAGGGCCGGATGCGCGCCAGCGGCACCCGGTCGAGCACGCGCGACCAGGGGAAGCGCGGCCCGGGGTCGCGCTTGCGCGACACCTGCTGGTCCGGGTCATTGCTGGCGGGCACGCGGTCGCGGTCCAGGTCCTCGTGGCCGGCGATGAACTCCAGCGTGGGGATGTCCCGGCGAAGGCGCTGCAGCAGCTGCACCAGGGCGTCCACCTGGGCGTCGGTGTAGGGCTCGTCCATGGCCTGGTGGCGGGTGTCGAGCCAGTCGGGGTAGCGGCCGGTGTTCACCAGTTCGATGCCGACCGAGCGCTCGTTGTAGCCGCGCGTGTGGTGCGCCATGCGTTCGGGCTTCACGAACACGTGGATGCTGCCGTCGCGGTCGATGTAGAAGTGGCCGCTGTTGCCGGTGCCGCTGGCGTGGACTTCGCGCTCGCCGTACTCGCGCGCCATGGCCAGGTCGGGCAGTTCGGTGCAGTGGATCACCACCAGGTCGATGCGCGCTGTCGGCCGCGCCTCCAGGCGCTCCTCGTAGGGCAGGGGCCACAGGTGCATCGCGGGGTCGGGCGGCAGGTCGGCGATCATGGCCGCATGCTAACATCGCGGCCATTCCGGAGCCCCGAAACATGCCCTTTCCCGCCGATTCCGCGCTTGGCGCCCTGATGGCCACCTTGCCGCGCGCCGGGCAGGTGCAATGGATCGGCCTGCGTCCCGCCCGCGACGTGCCCATGGTGGAAGTCGGCCAGGCGCAGGTCGTGGCCGGCAAGGGCCTGGTGGGCGACCGCTACGGCAGCGGCAGCGGCAAGCGCGGCATCACCCTGATCCAGGCCGAACACCTGCCGGCCATCGCCGCGCTGGCCGGCCGCGGGTCGGTGCCGCCGGCCGTGCTTCGCCGCAACCTGGTGGTGTCGGGCATTGCGCTGGTGGCGCTCAAGGGCCGCCGCTTCCGCATCGGCCAGGCGGTGTTCGAAGGCACCCAGCCCTGCGACCCGTGTTCGCGCATGGAGGCCGCGCTCGGGCCGGGCGGCTACAACGCGATGCGCGGCCACGGCGGGCTGTGCGCGCGCGTGCTCAGCGACGGCGTCATCGCCGTTGGCGATGCGCTGGTGCCGCTGGCGGACGACGCCGCATGACCGGCCACGTCATCATTTCCCACGGCCTGGAAAGCGGCCCCGAGGCCAGCAAGGCCGCCGCCCTGGCCCGGGTGGCCGGGCAGATGGGCTGGACCCACGAACGCCCTGACTACCGCGACCTCGACGTGCTGGGCCCGCTGGGCGACGTGGCGGGCCGCATCCTGCGCCTCGGCGCCCGCGCCCACCTGTGCGAACGCCGGCCGCTGGTGCTGGCCGGCTCCAGCATGGGCGCCTACATCTCGGCCCATGTCTCGCGCGAGGTGCACGTGGACGGCCTGTTCCTGATGGCGCCGCCGATCGCACTGGACGCCGAGCCGCGCTACCTCAAGGCCGCGATGGTGCCCACCCGCATCGTCCACGGCTGGGAAGACGAACTGATCCCGGCCATGGACGTGGTGCGCTGGGCCCAGCGCCGGCAGGACACGCTGGTGCTGGTGCCCGACAGCCATCGCCTGGCCGCGCACGTGGAGTTCTGCGCCGAAGAGTTCGGCCGCTTCCTGCAGATGCTGGCGCCATGAGGTTCTTCGTCGCCTGCGCCAAGGGCCTGGAATACCTGCTGGCCGACGAACTGGTGGCCCTGGGCGCCGGCAAGGCCACCGCCGCGCTGGCCGGCGCCAACGCCGAGGGCGGGGCCGAGGCGGCGTATCGCGCCGTCATGTCCTCGCGCCTGGCCAGCCGGGTGCTGTGGCCGCTGGCCGAGTTCGACTGCGCCAACGAGAACGACCTCTACCAGGGCGTGCACGCCATTGACTGGAACGAACACCTGTCGGCCGAAGGCACGCTGTCGGTGGACGCGCACGTCTCGGGGCCGGCGCTCACGCATGAACGCTACGCCGCCCAGCGCACCAAGGACGCCATCGTCGACCGCATGCGCGCCGCCAACGGCGTGCGCCCGTCGGTGGACACCGAAGCGCCCGACCTGCGCATCAGCCTGGTGGTGCGCAAGGGCAAGGCCATCGTCTCGATCGACATCGGTGGCGGTTCGCTGCACCGCCGCGGCTGGCGCCAGTCGCAGGGCGAGGCGCCGCTGAAGGAAAACCTCGCTGCCGCCATGCTGGTGCGCGGCGGCTGGCAGAAGCTTTACGCCGAGGGCGGTGCGCTGCTCGACCCGATGTGCGGCAGCGGCACGCTGCTGATCGAGGGCGCGCTGATGGCCGCCGACGTGGCGCCCGGCCTGCACCGGCTCAAGGGCACGCTGCCCACGCGCTGGAAGGGTTTCGACGAAGACCTCTGGAACCGCATCGAGTCCGAGGCGCGCCAGCGCGCCGACGCCGGCCGCGCCGCGCTGCGCCCGGTGTTCTTCGGCGCCGACCTTGATCCGGCGGCCCTGCATTCGGCGGTGGCCAACGCCGACCGCGCGGGCGTCGCCGACATCATCCGCTTCGACCGCGCCGCAGTGGCGGCGCTGAAGGCGCCGGGTGCCGCCCGCGGCCTGGTGGTGTGCAATCCGCCCTACAACGCGCGCCTGGCCGCGGACGCGCAGACCTACCGCGAGCTGGGCGACGCCCTCAAGCGCGCGGTGCCCGAATGGCGCGCGGTGCTGCTGTGCGGTTCCGACGAGCTGGCCCAGGCTTCGGGCCTGCGCGCCGCCAAGCGCTATGCCTTCTTCAACGGCGCGCTGGAATGCGCGCTGGTGGTGTGCGACCCGGTGCAGCCGCCCGCCCGCGAGCCGCGCGAGGCCAGGCCGCTTTCCGAAGGCGCGCAGATGGTGGCCAACCGGCTGCGCAAGAACATCAAGCGCCTCAAGTCCTGGCGCGAGCGCGAGGGCGTGTTCGCCTGGCGCGCCTACGACGCCGACCTGCCGGAGTATTCGGCCGCGGTGGACGTGTACGTCGAGGACGGCGGCGAAGCCCGCACCTTCGTGCACGTGCAGGAATACGAGGCGCCCGCCACCATTCCCGAAGCCGACAGCCGGCGCCGCTTCGGCGAGCTGCTGGACGCGGTGCGCGAGGTGTTCGCGGTGCCGCCGGGCCAGGTGTCCATCAAGACCCGCGCCCGCGGCAAGGGCGGCAGCAAGTACGGCCAGATGGACAAGCGCGGCGAACTGGTCGCGGTGCGCGAAGGCCAGGCCCGTCTGCTGGTGAACCTGTACGACTACCTGGACACGGGCCTGTTCCTGGACCACCGGCCGATCCGCCTGCGCATCGGCCGCGAGGCGCGCGGCAAGCGCGTGCTCAACCTGTTCGCCTACACCGGCGCGGCCAGCGTGCATGCCGCCGTGGGCGGCGCCGCCTCCACCACCAGCGTGGACCTGTCGGGCACGTACCTGGAGTGGGCCGGCAAGAACCTGGCGCTCAACGGCGCCGCCGGCCGCGCGCACCAGCTGGTGCAGGCCGACGTGATGGCCTGGCTGGCGGCCGACCGCGGCCAGTACGACCTGATCTTCTGCGACCCGCCCACGTTTTCCAATTCCGCCCGCGCCCAGGACTTCGACACCCAGGCCGACCACGTGCGGCTGCTGCGTGCCTGCTGCTCGCGCCTGTCGCCGGACGGGCTGCTGCTGTTCTCCAACAACTTCCGCCGGTTCAAGCTCGACGAGGCGGCGGTGGCCGAGTTCGCCACCTGCACCGAGATCAGCCCGCGCACCATCGACCCCGACTTCGAACGCAACCCGCGCATCCACCGCTGCTGGGAACTGCGCCGGGCCTGACCGGCGCACCGCGGGTCCGCCCGGGCGCATTTAACCCGCGCGAAACGATCGCCGGGGCATTATGCTGTGGCCATGAGTCGCCACCCCCATACCACCACCCAGGGCTGGACCTTCTTCCGCCAATGGCTGAAGAATCCGCTGGGCATGGCGGCCATTTCGCCCTCCAGCCCGCAGCTGGCGCGGCAGATGATGTCGGAGCTGCCGCGCGGCGCGAAGCGCGTGATCGAACTGGGCGGCGGCACCGGCGTATTCACCCAGGCGCTGCTCGACCACGGCATCGCACCGGCCGACCTGCTGGTGCTGGAGTTGAACGAGGAACTGCACCAGCACCTGCAGCGGCATTTCCCGCAGGTGCAGGTGGCCTGCGCCGACGCCCGCGACCTGTCCGACCTTGCGCTGGCGCGCGGCTTCGGCCCCGAGGCGCCGGCCGATGCCGTCATCTCCGGCCTGGGCCTGCTGTCCATGCCCAAGGCCACGCAGCAGGCCATCCTGGGTGCGGCCTTCGACTGCATGCAGCCGCAGGGCCGGTTCGTGCAGTTCACCTACGGCCCGGCCAATCCGGTGGCCAAGGAAGTGATCGAGGCGCTGGACCTCAACGCGCGCCGCGGCAGCTTCACCTGGTGGAACGTGCCGCCGGCCACGGTGTACGTCTATTCCCGGCGCGTGTCGCGCGCCATCGCCCCGCGCTCGATGCGCTGAGGCGCGGGTGGGAGGGCCTTCAGGCCCGACGCTTCCGGGCCGGAGGGCTTCGGGCCTGAAGGCCCTCCAACCGGGTCAGCGGCCGGTCTTGATGGTGGTCCAGGCGCGCACGCGCTCGCGGGTCACTTCCGGCGCGAACGTCTTGGGATCCACCAGCTTGGCCTGCACCTCGGCCGGCGGGTAGATGGCCGCGTCGCCGGCGATTTCCGGGTCCAGCAGCGGCAGTGCCGCGGTGTTGGGCGTGGCGTAGGCCACGTAGTTGCTGATTCCGGCCGCCACTTCGGGCTTGAGCAGGTAGTCGATGAAGGCGTGGGCGTTGGCCTTGTGCGGCGCATCGGCCGGGATGGCGACGAGGTCGAACCAGCGCAGCGCGCCTTCCCTGGGGATGATGTACTGGATCTCGACGCCGTTCTCGGCTTCCTCGGCGCGGTCGCCGGCCTGGAACACGTCGCCCGAGTAGCCCATCACCAGGCACAGGTCGCCGTTGGCGAGGTCGTCGATGTACTTGGACGAATGGAAATAGCGGATGTGCGGGCGCACGGCGGCGTAGGCGTCGGTGACCACCTGGGTTTCGTCGCCGGTGAGCGCGTTGGGGTCGCGGCCGCGGAAGAGCAGCGCGGCGCCGAAGGTTTCCTGTTCGTCGTCGAGCACGCTGATGCCGCAGGCCGCCAGCTTGGCGGCGTTGGCCGGGTCGAACAGCAGTGCCCAGGAATCGAGCGGCACGTCCGGGCCCAGCGCCTCGCGCACCTTGGCCACGTTGATGCCCAGCCCGGTGGTGCCCCACATGTAGGGCACGGTGTGGGCGTTGCCCGGATCCACGTCCTGCAGGCCGGCCAGCATGGTCGGGTCGAGGTTGCCGTAGTTCTTCAGCGCGGCCTTGTCCATCGGCGCGTATACGCCGGCCTGGATATGGCGCTGCGCGAACGGGCGCGCCGACGGGAACACCACGTCATAGCCCGAGGCGCCGGCCAGCAGCTTGGCCTCCAGGATTTCGTTGCCGTCGTAGGTGTCGTAGACCACCCGGATGCCGGTGCTGGCCTCGAAGTTGGCCAGCGTGTCTTCGGCCACGTAGTCGGACCAGTTGAAGACGTAGACCACCTGGTCGCCGCTGTTGCCGGTGGCCGGGGCCGCCGGTTCGGCGGGCGCGGCGCCGGTTTGCGCGGGTTCGGGCGAACCGCTGCAGGCGGACAGCAGCAGGGCGGAAGCGATCAGGCTCAGTCGCAGGGTCATGGCGGGCTCCGTGGCAGGCAATGAGCCATGTTCGGCGCGCCACCCGGCACTGTCAAACCGGCGCACGACGTGCGCCGCGAAATTTCAGCGCAGCGCCTGCCAGTCGCTGGCGAGCAGGCCCATCAGCACGCTGTCCTGCAGTTCGCCCGCCACGTGCCAGCGCTGGCGCAGGTAGCCTTCGCGCCGGAAGCCCAGGTTCTCGAGCGTGCGCAGCGAGGGCAGGTTGCGCGGGTCCACGTCGGCCTCGATGCGCCGCAGCGACAGGGCACCGAACGCGTGGTCGAACAGCACCGTCAGTGCCTCCTGCGCATAGCGCCGTCCCCAGTGGTCGCGGGCCAGCGCGAAGCCCACTTCGGCCCGGCCCTGGGTGTGGTCAATGGCGTACAGGGTGACCGTGCCGATGACGCGGTCGTCGCCGCGCAGGGCGATGCCCCACGGGAACAGGTTGCCGGCCTGGAAGCCGCTCTCGATGGCCTCCAGGTAGATGCTGGCTTCGTCCTGGTGCGGCCAGGCGGTGTGGCTCCAGTAGCGCACCACTTCGGGGTCGGAATAGATGGCGTAGAGGTCGCCCAGGTCGCGGCCTTCCATCCAGCGCAGGTGGATGCGCGGGGCCGCCAGGGTCGGCAGGCGGGCGGTGGCGGGCGCCTGGACGGGGGCAGGGGCCGGCCGGCCGCGAGCGGCGGGGGTCTTGAGGCTGGGAACCATGGCGGGCATCACGGGGGGATTACAGGGGCGAACGCGGTTCGGCGTGCCCTCAGGACGCCGCCGGCGCCCGCGCGCCCGGAGGCGTGCAACCCTGCGTTGCGGACCAAGGGCTGCGGTACGGCGCCGGCGGCCATAGATTGTCGGCATCCACCCCTGATCGGAGAGCCCCCGTGTCCACCCTGCGCCCCGTGACCCGCAAGCTCCGCGGCATGCCCGCTTCGGACGGTGCCGGCGTCAAGCTCACCCGCGTCATCGGCACCCCGCAGCTGCCCGAGCTCGACCCGTTCCTGATGCTGGACGAATTCGGCACCGACCGGCCCGAGGACTACCTGGCCGGCTTCCCCTCGCATCCGCACCGCGGCTTCGAGACCGTCACCTACATGCTCGACGGCCGCATGCGCCACAAGGACAACCACGGCAACGAAGGCGTGCTGGTGCCCGGCAGCGTGCAGTGGATGACCGCCGGCCGCGGCATCGTGCATTCGGAAATGCCCGAGCAGGAACAGGGCCGCATGCGCGGCTTCCAGCTGTGGGTGAACCTGCCGGCCCGCGACAAGATGACCGCGCCGCGCTACCAGGAATACGGCCCGGATCGATTCCCGGAAACCGACGTGGCGCCGGGCGTGCGCGTGAAAGTGATCGCGGGCCGGGTGGCCGGCGTTGACGGCGCCATCGTCCAGCCCGCCACCGACCCGATCTACGTGGACATCGCCCTGGAGGCCGGTGCCCGCTTCGAACAGGCCGTGCCCGAGGGTCATGCCGCGTTCGCCTACGTGTACGAAGGCGCGGCGCGCTTTGGCGACGATGCCGCCGGCACCGAGGGCACCAGGGGCGAACTGCTGGTGTTCGGCCCGGGCGAGCGCATCGCGGTGGAGGGCCGCACGGCCGGCGCGCGCCTGATCGTCGTGGCCGGCCGGCCGCTGGGCGAGCCCGTGGCGCGCTATGGTCCGTTCGTGATGAACACGCAGGCCGAATTGCGCCAGGCCTTCGAAGACTTCCAGGCCGGCCGCTTCTGAACCCCGCCGCATTTACGGAGAACGCCATGTCCGCACGCAACGCCACCGCCCGCATCGGCAGCACCTATGCGCCTTACGCCACGCAGCTGGTGGTCGGCACGCACCATGCGGTGGCCGACGAGCCGGTGGCGCTGGGCGGTGGCGACACCGGCCCGGCGCCCGACGAAATCCTGCTCAGCGCGCTCGCGGCCTGCACCGCCATCACCCTGCGCATGTACGCCGAACGCAAGCAGTGGCCGCTGGAAGGCGTGGACGTGGACGTGGCGTTCGCCGAACGCGGCAAGGAAAAGAACGTGCTCAGCCGCACCGTGCACCTGCGCGGGCCGCTGGACGACGAACAGCGCCAGCGCCTCCTGCAGATCGCCAACGCCTGCCCCGTGCACCGCATCCTGACCGGCACGGTGGAAGTGCCCACCGCGCTGGCCTGACGCAGGCCCCGCGCCCCGGCCTCAGCGCTCGGGCAAGGGGATGAAGTCTGTTTCGCCCGGGACCTGGCCGAAGCGGCCCTCGCGCCAGTCGGACTTGGCCTGTTCGATGCGTTCACGCGAACTGGAGACGAAGTTCCACCAGACATGGCGCGGCCCGTCCAGCGGTGCCCCGCCCAGCAGCATCACCCGGGCGTCGGTGAGCGCGCGCAGCTGCGGCTCGGTGCCGGGCTCGAGCACGGCCAGGTGATCGCGCGGCAGGGCCTCGCCGTCGAGCGCCACGTCGCCTTCCACGGGGTACAGCGCGCGCTCGGCATGTTCGGCGGGAATGGGCAGAGCGCAGCCGGCCTGCAGGTCGATCGAAACGTACAGCGTGTCCGACAGCACGGCCACCGGCGCTCGCTCGCCGAAGGCGTGGCCGGCGACGATGGTCATGCGGATGCCCGGCAGTTCGACCACCGGCAGCGTGGCGGCCGGGTGGTGCACGAAGGCCGGCGCGGTGTCTTCGTGTTCGCGAGGCAGCGCCACCCAGGTCTGCAGGCCGTGCATGCGCTGCGTCTGGCCCAGCAGGCGCTCGGGCGTGCGTTCGGAGTGGGCGATGCCGCGGCCGGCGGTCATCCAGTTCACGTCGCCCGGGTTGATTTCCTGCAGCGAGCCCAGGCTGTCGCGGTGCATGATCGCGCCCTCCCACAGGTAGGTCACCGTGGCCAGGCCAATGTGCGGATGCGGCCGCACTTCCAGCGGATGGTCCGCGTCCAGCGCGGCCGGGCCGATGTGGTCGAAGAATACGAAAGGGCCCACGCTACGGGCCTTGGCGTGCGGCAGCAGGCGCTTGACGGTGAAGCCGCCGCCCAGGTCGTGCACGCGCGGGGGGATCGACAGGGTCATCGCGGTCTCCGGGTAGAACGGAAAACCAGCATGCCACGCCGTGCGCGCGGATGGCCGCAACGTTGGGTTGCGCTCAGTAGGTGGAAACGAAGACCCGCGCCTTGCCGTCCGCGTCGAGCACGATGACGGTGTAGCGGTCGTACTCGGTTTCGGGCATGTCCGGCGCGGGCTGGCCGCTGATGGCCGCGACGATGCCGGGCACGGTGTTGCTGTGGCCCACCACCAGCGCGGTGCTGCCCGTGGGCAGCGCGCGCAGGTCGCGCGCCAGGTCGGCGCCGTAGGTGGCGGCGTTGGCGGCGTCCACCGGGCGCACGGTCACTTCAAGGCCGGCGCTGGCGGCAGCGGGCGCCGCAGTGAGCCGGGTGCGCCGGTACTGCGTGGCGTACACCGCGTCCAGGCTGGTGCCCTCGAGGCGTTGCGCCAGCGCCTGGGCGCGCGCGCTGCCGGCTTCGCTCAGCGCGGGGTCGCGCGGATCGTCGGTGGCTTTCTCGGCGTGGCGCACCACCACCACCACGGTGGCGTCGCCCGGTGTCGCCACCGGTGCGGCGGGCAGGGCCAGGGCGAACAGCAGGGTCAGGGTCAGCATGGGGGTTCAGCCTTTGGCGAGCAGGGCGAGCAGGCCGCGCGCGGTGCGCAGGCGCGAGGCGGCGTCGGGCAGGTCCATGCGGATGCGCAGCTTGTCCGGGCCGTCCATACCGTACACCTTGGGCTGGGACTGGATCAGGCGGATGACCGACATCGGGTCCAGCGTGGGCTGGGGCAGGAAGGTGAGGCGGCCGCCGGTGGGGCCCAGCTCCAGCTTGCGGATGCCCAGCGGCGTGGCCGCCCGCTTGAGTTCGGCCACCGCGAACAGCTGCTTGGCCGGGTCGGGCAGCACGCCGAAGCGGTCCACCATTTCCACCTGCAGCTCCTTGAGCGCGTCGTCGTCGCGGGCGCCGGCGATGCGCTTGTACAGCGTCAGGCGGGCGTGCACGTCGGGCAGGTAGTCCTCGGGGATCAGCGCCGGGATGTGCAGCTCCACGTCGGCGCCGTGGCGCGTGGCCGGGTCGAAGTCGGGCAGCTTGCCGGTCTTGATGGACGCCACCGCGCGCGCCAGCAGCTCGGTGTACAGCGAGAAGCCGATCTCGGCCATCTGGCCGCTCTGGCCTTCGCCCAGCAGTTCGCCGGCGCCGCGGATTTCCAGGTCGTGCGTGGCCAGGGTGAAGCCGGCGCCCAGTTCCTCCAGCGACGCCAGCGCCTCGAGCCGCTTTTCGGCGTCGGGCGTGAGCGTCTTCTTGTCCGGCACCACCAGGTAGGCGTAGGCGCGGTGGTGCGAACGGCCCACGCGGCCGCGCAGCTGGTGCAGCTGGGCCAGGCCGAAGCGGTCGGCGCGGTGGATGATGATGGTGTTGGCGCTGGGGATGTCGATGCCCGATTCGATGATGGTGGTGCACACCAGCACGTTGAAGCGCTGGCGGTGGAAATCGAGCATGGCCTGTTCGAGCTCGCGCTCGGGCATCTGGCCATGGGCGACCCGAAGGCGGGCCTCGGGCACCAGGGCCTGCAGGTCGCGGGCCATCTTCTCGATGGTGTCCACTTCGTTGTGCAGGAAATAGACCTGGCCGCCGCGCGCGAGTTCGCGCTGGAACGCTTCCTTCAGCAGCACCGGGTCCCAGGGCGTCACCACGGTCTGCACGGCCAGCCGGTGCGCCGGCGGCGTGGCGATGATGGACAGCTCGCGCAGGCCGCTCATGGCCATGTTCAGCGTGCGCGGGATGGGCGTGGCGGTGAGCGTGAGCAGGTGCACTTCGGCGCGCAATGCCTTCAGCGCTTCCTTCTGGCGCACGCCGAAGCGCTGCTCCTCGTCCACCACCACCAGGCCCAGGTCCTTGAACTTCACGTCGCCCTGCAGCAGGCGGTGGGTGCCGACGATCACGTCGATGCGGCCTTCCTCCAGCTGCACCAGCGCCGCCTTGATGTCCTTGGCCGACTTGAAGCGGCTGAGCACCTCCACGCGCAGCGGCCAGTCGGCGTAGCGGTCGCGGAAGTTGCGGTAGTGCTGTTCGGCCAGCAGGGTGGTGGGCACCAGCACCGCCACCTGCCTGCCGGCCGTGGCGGCGACGAAGGCGGCGCGCACGGCGACTTCGGTTTTTCCGAATCCGACGTCGCCACATACGACGCGGTCCATGGGCTGGGGTTTGCCCAGGTCGGAAATCACGGCGTCGATGGCCGCCAGCTGGTCGGGCGTTTCCTCGAACGGGAAGGTGGCCGCGAACGGTTCGTACATCGCCCGGTCCACCTTCAGCGCCAGGCCCACGCGCGCGTGGCGGCGGGCCTGGATCTCCAGCAGCTCGGCGGCCACGTCGCGCACCTTCTCGGCGGCCTTGCGCTTGGCCTTGTCCCACTGTTCGCCGCCGAGCGAATGCAGCGGCGCCAGCTCCGGCGACGCGCCCGAATAGCGGCTCACCAGCTGCAGCTGCGCCACCGGCACGTAGAGCTTGTCGCCCTTGGCGTATTCGATCTGCAGGTATTCGCCGCTGACGCCGCCGCTTTCCAGCGTCACCAGGCCCTGGTAGCGGCCCACGCCGTGGTCTTCGTGCACGATCGGCGAGCCCATGGTGATCTGGCTCAGGTCGCGCAGCACCGCGTCGGGGTCGCGGGCGGCGCCGCGCTTGCGGCGGCGGCTCTGTTCGGCGCGGTCGGGGAAGAGCTGGCGTTCGGTCAGCACCGCCAGCGCGGGTTCGTTGATGGCGAAGCCGTCGTCAATGGCGGCCACGGTGATGGCGAAGCGTTCGTCGCCGGCCACGAACGCGTCCCAGCCGGCGACCTGCGCCGGCCTGAGGTCGGCCGACGCCAGCAGCTCCAGCAGCGCCTCGCGCCGGCCGGCGGAATCGGCCGCCATCAGCACCCGGCCCGGATAGCCGCGCAGGAAGCCCAGCAGCGCCGCGCCCGGGTCGCCGCCCTTCTGGCTCCACGCCAGCGACGGCGCCGGCTGCTCGGCCATGGCCTGGGCCTTGTCGCGCTGCGGGTGCGCCGCGCCGCAGACCTCGATGCGCAGCGCCTGGTTCCAGGTGGCGCGCAGCTGTTCGGGCCTGAGGAAGATTTCCTCGGGCGGCAGGATCGGCCGCTCGATGTCGTGGCGGCGCTGCTCCCAGCGGTTCGTGGTCTGGGCCCAGAACGCTTCGGCGGCTTCCGGCGCGCCTTCGCCCACCACCACCAGCGCGTCGCCCGCGAGGTGTTCGAACAGCGACGCCGTGCGCTCGAAGAACAGCGGCAGGTAGTACTCGATGCCGGCCGGCGCGCCGCCTTCCTTCAGGTCCTGGTACAGCGGGCAGCGGCGCGGATCGAACTCGAAGCGCTCGCGCAGGGTTTCGCGCACGCGCCGGGCGCTGGCCTCGTCGAGCGGGAACTCGCGGGCGGGCAGCAGCCGCACCGACTCCACCGCGTGGTCGGAGCGCTGCGTTTCCGGATCGAAGGTGCGCAGCGAATCAATCTCGTCGTCGAACAGCTCGACGCGGTAGGGCAGGTCCGAGCCCATCGGGAACAGGTCGAGCAGGGCACCGCGCACCGCGAAGTCGCCCGGGTCGAGCACCTGCGGCACGTTGCGGTAGCCGGCGGCCTCGAGGCGGCGTTTCTCCGCGTCCAGGTCGAGCTTCTGGCCCTTCTTCAGGTCCAGCGTGTTGCCGGCGATCCAGCTGGGCGGCGGCAGCCGCTGCATCAGCGACGCCACCGGCACCACCAGCACGCCCTTGCGCGCGGTGGGCAGCCGGTACAGCGCCGCCACGCGCTGGGACACGATGTCCGGGTGCGGGCTGAACAGGTCGTAGGGCAGGGTTTCCCAATCGGCGAAGTGCAGCACCGGCAGGTCGCCGGACAGCACCTTCAGGTCGTGCTCGAGCGACTGGGCGGCGTGGCTGTCGCGGGTGATGGCCAGCACCAGGCCGTCGCGGCCGCGGGCCAGTTCGGCCAGGCCCAGCGCCAGCGCGCTGGCGCTGGCCGGCGCGCGCCACAGGGCGCGCTGCTGGCCCGCCTTGGGCAAGGGCGCGGAAGGAAGGAGGGGACGGGTCATGGGGCCGCGGAGTTTACCGCAGGCCGGGGTCGCGGTCGGGTCAACGGCGCGATCGGCGCACCGGCTCCAGGTCCAGGGTCACGTGCAGCAGGTTCGGCGACTCCTGGCTGGGTTCGCGCCGGAAGCCCACCGACTGGGCCAGCTGGATCATGGCCGTGTTGTCGTCCATCACCTCGCCCCAGATGCGGCGGATGCCGTGCGCCTGGGCCCACTCCACCAGACGGCGCATCAGCGCCTTGCCCAGGCCCTGGCCGGCCACGAAGTGCGACACCAGGATGGCGAATTCGGCGCTGTCCTTACCCGGGTCGCGGGTCAGGCGGGCCAGTGCGCCGACCAGCGCCTCGCCCGGCGGCAAGGGCTCGGCGGCCACCACCGCGAACGACTCGCCGGGCACGATGTTCACCAGCTGCATGAGGTAGTCCAGGCCCAGGGCCTTCACCGGGTGCAGGTAGCGGCGTCGTACCTCGTCGTCGCCCAGCAGGTCGAAGCCGCCGGCGATGGGCGCGGCGTCGGCGGGATGGACCGGGCGCAGCCAGAGTTCGCGCCCGTCCGGCAGGCGCATCACCTCGGTGCGTTCGGGCCGGTGCGAGGCCCGTGGAGAAGTGCGGCGGAGGACGGTCATCGCGGCAAGGGTCGCAGGGACGGGCTTGGGCCGTACTCTAAACCCGCCGTGTTTCGTTCAGCCGGGGTTGTTGCCGGACTTTGCCGCGGAGTAGGCTGGGCGCTGATTCCCGAGAGTGCAGGCAAGGCATGCTGGCGGACCGTGGCAACCGCACCCCCCTGGCGGCCATCGCGTTGGCCTGGACCTGCCTTCTGCCCGCTCCGGCGATGGCGGCTGCCGCGGCACCGGCCACGGCACCCGCGACCACCGTGCCCGCGACCGCGGCAGCGAAACCCGCCGGCCGCGCGGACACCATCGAGCGCCATCCGCTGGAGCTGCGGGCCCTGATCGAGCCCGAAACGGTGCTGCGCGAACTCTCCCCCGCCATCATCGCCGCCCGTCTCAAGGGCGACCAGCGGGAAGTGGCGCTGCTCTACCTGGCCCAGGCCAACGCCTGCCGCGTGGTGGCCGACTGGGACTGCCAGCGCGAAGCCGGCCTCAATGCCCGTTCCGCCGCCACCGAGGCCGGCGTGCCGCACCTGGCCGTGCGCGGCCTGATCGCCGAGAGCCGGGCGCGGCTGGCGATGCAGGACTACACGCGCGGCGCGCGCCTGCTGGGCGACGCCGAGCTGATGCTCAAGTCCGATCCGCAGGCCGAACTGCTGGCCGACGTGATGCTGGCCTATTCGTCCATGAGCTATGCCCTGGGAAAGCACCCGCTGGCGGCCGAGTACGCCCAGCGCGGCCTGGCCGTGCTGGGCGAGGACGAAGGCCTGGCCATGCGCGCGCGCCTGCTGCGCAACCGCGCCCGCGCCGAGGCCCAGCTCGACCAGGTGGAGGCGGCCAACGTTTCCCTGCAGCAGGCCACGCAGCTGGCCCAGCGCCTGAAGGACCCGAAGCTGGAGGCCGAGCTCTACCTCGAGGGCGCCAGGGTGGCGCGCATCGTGGGCGACCTGGCCATCCAGCGCCGCAACGGTGAGCGCGTGCTGGCCATGGCGGGGCAGCTGCGCAATTCGCAGCTCGCCGGCCTGGGCCATGAAGTGCTGGGCCTGGCGGCGGCCGATGCCGGCGACGGCAAGGGCGCCACGCGCGAACTGCGCGCCGCCCAGCAGTCGTTCCGCGGCCTGGAACTGCAGAGCGACGAACTGCGAGTATCGCGCGAGCTGGTGCAGGTGCTGCTGCGCTTCGACCCGGGCGGTCCTGACCTGGCGCCGCTGTTCCAGCGCTACCTGGTGCTGGACAACGCCATCGCCCAGAACGAGCGGCTGCAGGCCGCCGACGATTTCGACGCCCGCCTGAAGTACGCCGAGCGCGAGAACGAACTCACCCGGCTGCAGGGCGAACAGGCCCTGGCCCGTGAGCGCGAGGCCGCCCTGGCCAGCGCCAACCGGCAGGGGCGCATCCTGATGGCGCTGGGCTTCGCCACGCTGCTGACCCTGGCGACCTTCTTCGTGGTCCAGCGCCGCAGCCATTCCCGGCTGCAGCGGGTGCTGGCGCAGCTGCGCGAGAAGGAGCTCAAGTACCGCACGCTGGCCAACAACGCCAGCGACCTGGTGATCCGGCTGCGCCCGGACGGCACCCGCCTTTACGTGTCGCCGTCGGCCCAGGAAATGCTGGGCACCGACCCCAACGAGATGCTGCTGCAGACCTGGGAACAGGTGCACCCCGACGACCTGCCTGCGGTGAAATCGGCGTTCGCACGCCTGGTGGACGAGGGCGGGGACGCCACCATCCTCCACCGCGCCCGCCACGCCCAGGGCAACTTCGTCTGGATCGAGGCGCTGGCGCGCCGCATTGCCGGGCCCGACGGCGGCGTCGAGGTGGTGTACGCGGGCCGCGACGTCACCACCCGCGTGCGCGCCGAACAGGCCCTGGAGTCGGCCCAGGCCCGGCTGCGCGCGGTCACCGACAACATCCCCGCGCTCATCGCCCACATTGACAGCCAGGAGCGCTACAGCTTCCTCAACGCCCACGGCCATCGCCTGTTCGGGCTGCCCGACCACCAGGCGGTGGGCAAGACGGTGCGCGAGGTCCGCGGCGAGTCCATCTACAGTGAAGTGAAGGCGCACATCGCCGCCGCGCTTCGCGGCGAACGCGTCACGTTCGAAGGCCAGTCCACCATCGCCGGCCGCACCTATTGCTACCAGACCAGCTACGTGCCCGACATCCGACCGGACGGCAAGCAGAACGGATTCTTCGCCTTCACCTTCGACATCACCCAGCTCAAGGACGCCGAGAGCCGGCTCGAGCAGATGGCGCGCTTCGATTCGCTCACCGGGCTGGCCAACCGCCGCTATTTCGACGAGCGCCTTTCGGCCACCGTTTCGCGCTGCCGCCGGCAGGGCTCGCCCCTGGCGGTGCTTTACCTGGACATCGACCGGTTCAAGCCCATCAACGACGCCCATGGGCACGAGGCCGGCGACGGCGTGCTCAAGGAGTTCGCGCAGCGGCTGAAGTCCTGCGTGCGCGAGGGTGACCTGGCGGCGCGCATCGGCGGCGACGAGTTCGCGCTGCTGGTGGAGGGCATCGAACACCCGGGTGACGCCGAAAGCATCGCCGCCAAGGTGGTGGCGCTGATGGCCCGGCCCATTTCGCTGCCGGGGCTCGAGCTGACCGTGAGCACCAGCGTGGGCATCGCCTTCAGCCGGCGGTCGGCGGCCGCCGAGCGCCTGCTGGTCACGGCCGACGCGGCGCTGTACCAGGCCAAGGCGGCGGGGCGCAACACGTGGCGGCTGTCGGAAATCGACTGATCCACGCTTGGCCGGGGTTCATTCGCAGCGGGTTTTAATGGCCCACCGCCAACACCCCCGGGAAAACTCCGAATGAACCGCACCCTCCTGGCCCTGTCGCTGCTGGCCCTGCTGCCGGCCGCGGCGCAGGCGCAGTGGCAGCCCACCGCCGAGCTCGGCGTGGTCAACACCACCGGCAACTCCGACACCACCAGCGTCAACGGCAAGTTCGCACTCAGCGGCGAAGACGCGGCCTGGACCCACGACTACTACCTTTCCGCGCTGCGCGCCGAGTCGGGCGACGAACTCACGGCCAACCGCGTCGAGATGGGCGCCAAGGCGGCGCGCAAGCTGGGGGAGCGCAGCTACCTGGGCGGTGCGGCGCGCTACGAGGACGATGACTTCGCCGCCTACGGCTACCAGGCCACGCTGGCGCTCAACTACGGCATCGAGGCGTTCAAGGACGACAAGCGCCACCTGCTGCTGGAGGCCGGCCCCGGCCTGCGCCGCGCCCGCCTGGCCGATTCGGGCCTGCGCGAGCAGGACGCGCTGCTGCGCGGCTTCGCCGACTACCAGCACCAGGTCACCGACACCACGTCGTTCTTCAACACGCTGCTGGTGGAGGCCGCGCAGGACAACACCTTCGTGCAGAACGACATCGGCGTGGCCGTCAGCATCAATCGCTCGCTGGCGCTCAAGGCGGCGCTGCAGGCGCGCCACAACAGCGACGCGCCCGCCGACCGCGAGCGCACCGACACGCTGGCCTCGGTGAACATCGTCTGGTCGCCGCGCAGCAAGGCCGACTGATCCCGGGCCTGCCGGCCTTTTGACGGGGCGAGGTCGAAGGACCTAGCCTGCGGGCTTGCCCACGCCGCAGGAACGCCCGCCTGATGATCCCGAAGTCCAAGCGCATCGAACCGCTGTTCCAGCGGCTGCCGTCCATCCTGGCGTATCCGGCGGCGTCGTCGATGCTGTGGATGATCGCCGCCCTGTGCGCCCTGCGCCTGCTGGCGCACCTGCCCAGCCTGCTGGGCCTGGCGTTCGAGGTCATCTTCTGGGTCATGGGCTTCAAGCTTGCGGTGGAGGCGTTGGTGAACACCGCGCACGGCCGCCTCGAGCCCCTGGGCCACAGCGACCTGGCGGCGACCGATGGCGAAGCGGTGCAGCAGCTGATGCTGCAGCTGCTGGTGTCGCTGTCCATCACCGCCGTCGCGCTGTGGGTGGGCGTGGTTCCCGCGCTGGTGACGATGGGTTTTGCCGTGCTGCTGATGCCGGCCGCCATCATCCTGCTGGCCATTGACCGCAGCCTCCCCGGTGCCCTCAACCCGCTGGCCTGGGGCGCCCTGATCGGGCGCCTGGGGGCGCGTTACTTCGGTGCGGTGGTGGTGCTGGCCGCGCTGGTAGTGGTGTCGGCCGTGGCGCAGGCGCTGTTCGCCAGGCTGCTGCCCGCCGACATGGGCACGCTGCCGGGCGGCTTCGTGGCCCTGTATGCGCTGGTCGCGGGCTACCACCTGATGGGCTACCTGATCTACGAGAACCACGTCGCGCTCGGCCTGGACCTGGCGCCGGCGGTGCCGCGCGCTACCCTGGCCAACCCGATGGAGGACGAGGCCGTCGCCCGGGCCGATGCCCTCACGCAGGACGGTGACCACGCCGCGGCGGCCGACCTGCTGCAGCAGATGTTCCGGGGCCGCGGCGCCTCCGACCCCGTGCACGACCGCTACCGTCAATGCGTGATCGCCGCAGGCGACACGCCGCGGCTGGTGAAGCACGCCCGCGAATACATCAGCAGCCTGCTGGCCACGGGCAAGGACAAGCGCGCGCTGGCGGTGGCCACGGAAACCCTGGCGCACGACCCGTCGTTCCGGCACGAGCTGCCCGACGATGTCGCGCGGCTGGTGGCCCAGGCCGCCAGGACCGGCCAGGCGCAGCTGGCCGTGTCGCTGGCCCATGACTTCGAACGCCGTTTCCCGGGCAGCGAGCGCACGCCCGAGGTGGTGCTGGCCGTTGCGCCGCTGATGGCCGAGCGCCTGGGCCAGGAACAGGCCGCGCACGACCGCCTGCTGGCCTGCACGCGCCAGCATCCTGGCCATCCGCTGGAACCGGCGCTGCGCGAGGCCCAGGCCACCGCCCAGCGCCTGCTGGACATCAGCCGCCGGGCGGGCGCGTAGGCGTGACCAACGACAGGGGATGACTTCCGGGCCATGGGCAGTGTGGTTAGGTGTTGTAGATTACCAACACACCAACTCACGGAGCCCGACCATGAAGACCCTCAGCGACTTCTACCGCCTTTTCCCGAGCCGCCCGGCCCTGGTCGAACAGCCCCTGCCGGCCGCGCCGGCCGCCGTGATGGCGGTGGCCAACGCCCCGGCGCCGGTGCGCATTTCGCCCCGCTACCGCCAGCGCGATTACGGCACCGGCTACGGCCGCAGCAGCGGCTACGCCACCGACAGCCGCTACACCGCCGACCGCGACCACGCCCTGCTGCGCGTCTGCTGAGCTCCGCGGCCCAACGCCGCTGCCGGCTCAGCCGCCGGCGACGATCGCCTCCTCCCGGATCGGCGGCCGGTCCGGCCAGCCACCCGCCAGGGCCCGGTACACCGCCACCTGTGCAATCGCGGCGCGCGCCCGGCCCCGGGCCAGGTCATCCTCGGCGTCCAGCCTGACCCGTTCGGCGTCCAGCACCGCCAGGAAGTCCACCAGGCCGCCCTCGAAGCGCAGGCGCGCCAGCTCCGCACCGCGCTGGCCCGCTTCGGCCGCCGCCCGCAGGTGCGCCAGCTCGGCGCGCGCACTGCGGTGCCTGGCCAGGGCATTCTCGGTTTCCTCCAGCGCAAGCAGCACGGTCTGCTGGTAGCGCGCCAGGTTCTCGTCGGCGCCGGCTTCGGCCTGCGCGATGCGCGCCCGCACGCGGCCCACGTCCAGGAATGACCAGTCCACGCCCAGCGCGACCACGCGGGTCTCGCTGTCGCGACCCAGCAGCGCCCCGGCATCCATGGCCTGGCTGCCGATCAGCCCGCCCAGCGTGAAGCGCGGGAACAGGTCGGCGGTGGCGACGCCCACCCGGGCCGTCGCCGATTCCAGGCGCGCTTCGGCCGCGGCCACGTCGGGACGCCGGCGCAGCAGTTCGGCAGGGACGCCGGCCTGTGCGGCGTCGTGCGGCTCGGGCAGCGCGGTCGGCGCCGCCAGTGTCGCCAGCAGCGATCCGGGCGTGCGCCCGGTCAGCACGGCGATGCGGTGCATGGACGCGGCGACGTCTGCTTCCAGCGCGGGGATCCGCGAGCGGGTGGACTCCCACTGCGCGCGGGCGCGCGCGGCGTCGAGTTCGGTGCCGCGGCCTGCCTCCAGCCGGGCGGTGACGAGGTCAAGCGAACCGCGCTGGTTGCCGGCGTTGCCGCGCGCCACGGCCAGTTGGGCCTGGCGGCCGCGCAGTTCGAAGTAAGCCTGGGCCACTTCGGCGGCCACCGACACCTGCACGGCGGCCAGGTCGGCCGCGGAGGCCTCGGCGTCGGCGCGCCGTGACTGCGCGTCGCGCCGCACGCGGCCGAAGAAGTCCAGCTCCCACGCGGCGCGCACGCCGGCCTCGTGGCTTTCCGCGTCGCGCTGGCCGCGGGCGAGCCCGGGCGCCTGGTCGGCGCTGGATCGCACGTCGCTCGCGCCGGCGTCGGCCGTCACCGTGGGGAACAGGTCCAGCCGCGACTGCCGCGCGACGGCGCGCGCCTGGTCCAGCCGCGCCAGCGCGATGCGCAGGTCGTGGTTGGCGCGCAGCGCGTCTTCCACCAGGCCGGCCAGCAGGGGGTCGTCGAAGCCGCGCCAGAACGCCGCGTCGGTGTGCGCGGCGGCTGCCGCCTCCGGTGCCAGCAGGTCCTGCGCGAACCGGTCGCCGGTGGCGACGTCCGGCCGTACGTGGTCGGGCCCGACCATGCAGCCGGCCAGCAGCAGCGACAGCGCGATGGCGGAAAACAGCGGATGGGAGCGCGCGTTCACCACGGCAGCCTGTCGTCGAGGTGGAAGAAGCCGCCCCGCGGGCCGTCGTCGCCCACCAGCGCCAGGCGCACGCTGGTGCGGGCGCCTTCGGGAATGTCCATCGCGCCTTCGCCGGCGTTCATGTCGGTGCGCACGTAGCCCGGGTGGATCGTGTTGACCTTGATGCGGCTCTCGCGCAGCTCGTAGGCCAGCTGCACGGTCCACGCGTTCACTGCGCTCTTGGAGACGTTGTACGCGGGCACCTTGAAGTCGTAGATCGGCGACGACGGGTCGGCGTGCAGCGCCAGCGAGCCAAGGATGCTCGACACGTTGACGATGCGTCCCGCTGCCGAAGCCTGCAGCAGCGGCAGGAAGGCCTGCGTCACCGCAATCAGCCCGAACACGTTGGTGTCGAAGGTCTGCCGCCAGGTGGCGAGCGTCTGCTGCGACACCTTCAGGGTGGGATCGTCCACCAGGATGCCGGCGTTGTTGACCAGGATGTCCAGCCGGCCATGGCGGCCCTTCACCTCGGCCGCGGCTGCAGCGATGCTGCCAGCGTCGGTGACGTCCAGCACCAGCGCTTCCACCGGCAGCCCTTCGGCCTGGAGCTTGAGCGCGGCGTCCACGGCGCCTTGCCGGCTACGGCCGGCCAGCAGGGTGTGCACGCCGGCGGCGGCCAGCTGGCGCACGGTTTCCAGGCCGATGCCGCGGGTGGCGCCGGTGACCAGGGCAATCTTCTCGGAAGTGTTCATGGGTTTCCTCGGGGTAGGGGACGGCAGGGATCAGCGGTGGGCGGCGATCGGGTCGCCGGTTGCGGGAGCGTGCGACACCAGCGGTCGGTGCACCAGCTTGCGCAGCGCAACGTAGAACACCGGCGTCAGGAACAGGCCGAACAGGGTGACGCCCAGCATGCCGGCGAACACCGTGATGCCGGTGACCGAGCGGACTTCGGCGCCGGCGCCGGTGGACAGCACCAGCGGCACGGTGCCGGCGATGAAGGCGATCGAGGTCATCACGATCGGGCGCAGGCGCAGGCGGCAGGCCTCCAGCGCCGCTTCGACGATGCCCTTGCCCTGCAGCTCCAGTTCGCGGGCGAACTCGACGATCAGGATGGCGTTCTTGCACGCCAGGCCCATCAGCACCACCAGCCCCACCTGCACGAACACGTTGTTGTCGCCGCCGGTGAGCCACACGCCGAACAGCGCCGACAGCAGGGTCATCGGCACGATCAGGATCACCGCCAGCGGCAGCGTCCAGCTTTCGTACAGCGCGGCCAGCACCAGGAAGGCGAGCAGCACCGCCAGCGG
>DAORUD010000013.1:0-33685 GCA_035433005.1 Arenimonas sp.
CCCGAGGCCCTTCGGCGGAAAGCATCGGGCCTGAAGGCCCTCCTACAGGGGTTACTCCGCTGCGGCCTGGAGTGCCTCCGAGAGGCGCTCCACCGCGATCACTTCCAGGTCTTTGAACGCACCCTTCTTCGGCACATTGGCCTTGGGCACGATGGCGCGCTTGAATCCGTGGGTGGCGGCTTCCTTCAGGCGCTCCTCGCCGTTGGGAACGGGGCGGATTTCACCACTAAGGCCGACTTCGCCGAAGCACACGGTCTTTTCGGCCAGCGGCTTGTCGCGCAGCGAGCTCAGCACGGCCAGCAGCACCGGCAGGTCGGCGGCGGTTTCCTGCACGCGGATGCCGCCCACCACGTTCACGAACACGTCCTGGTCGTACACGCCCACGCCGCCGTGGCGGTGCAGCACGGCCAGCAGCATGGCGAGGCGGTTCTGTTCCAGGCCCAGCGCGACGCGGCGCGGGTTGGCGAGCGGGCTCTTGTCCACCAGCGCCTGCACTTCCACCATCAGCGGGCGGGTGCCTTCGCGCGTCACCATCACGGCGCTGCCCGGCTGGGGCGTGCTGGTGCCGGACAGGAAGATGGCCGACGGGTTGGGCACCTCGCGCAGGCCCTTGTCGCCCATCGCGAACACGCCCAGTTCGTTCACGGCGCCGAAGCGGTTCTTGAACGCGCGCAGCACCCGGAAGCGGCTGCCCGATTCGCCTTCGAAATACAGCACCGCGTCCACCATGTGCTCGAGCACGCGCGGACCGGCGATGCCGCCCTCCTTGGTGACGTGGCCGACCAGGAAGACGCTGGTGCCGGTTTCCTTGGCGAAGCGCACCAGGCGCGCGGCGCTTTCGCGCACCTGGCTGACCGAGCCGGGCGCAGCGGTCAGCAGTTCGCTCCACAGCGTCTGGATGGAATCGGCCACCAGCAGCTTGGGCGAAGGCTTGGCCGACGCGGCCTGGCCCAGGATTTTCTCGACGCAGGTTTCGGCCAGGGCGTGCAGGTTGTCCAGCGGCAGCCCGAGGCGCTGGGCGCGACCGGCGACCTGCGCGAGGCTTTCTTCGCCGGTGACGTACAGCGCCGGCATGTTGGCCGACATCAGGGCCAGGGCCTGCAGCAGCAGGGTGGATTTGCCGATGCCCGGGTCGCCGCCCACCAGCACCACCGAGCCTTCCACCAGGCCGCCGCCGAGCACGCGGTCCAGTTCGCCGATGGTGGTGGATACGCGCACTTCGGCGTCCTGGCTGACGTCCTTGAGCGCCACCACGCCGGCAGCCTCGGGCCGGCCGGCCCAGGTACCCTGCCGCGCCGCAGGCGCCGCGCCGCCGCCCTTGGCGGCGCTGGCGGGCTCGATGACGAATTCGCTCATCGTGTTCCAGGCGCCGCATTCGCCGCACTGGCCCTGCCACTTGCTGGACGAATCGCCGCATTCGCTGCAGACGTAGGCGGTCTTGGCCTTGGCCATCGGGGACGTTCCGGGGAATCAACAGCCGCTACTGTAACGGCAGCGCATCGCAGGGGGTGAGACGGTGCGGGGAGCGGCGGCGCGTCGGGGAATGGCGTGCCTGGAGGGCGCCGGGGCTGAAAAAAAAGCCCGCGCGGGGCGGGCTTTCTTGCCGCTGGCCGCTGCCCGCATGCGGGACCAGGGGCTTCGCGGCTGCGGTAGGGGCGGGCTTGCCGTCCATACCACTCCTTGGTGCCGGAAACAGGAGTCGAACCTGCGACCTACGCATTACGAATGCGCCGCTCTACCGACTGAGCTATTCCGGCGGAAGCCGCGAATTCTAGGGCCAGCGGGCGCCCGGGTCAATTTACCAGGGTGATGCGCAGTTCCTTGGGCAGGGCGAACACCACGTTCTCGGGCTCGCCCTCGAGGTGTTCGACCGTGCCGGCGCCCAGTTCCTGCAGCCGGTTGACCACGCCCTGCACCAGGATTTCCGGGGCCGAGGCGCCCGCCGTGACGCCCACCCGGGTCGCGCCGGCCACCCAATCGGGCGCGATGTGCTCGGCGCCGTCGATCAGGTAGGCGCGGGCGCCCTGCTTCTCGGCCAGCTCGCGAAGGCGGTTGGAGTTCGATGAATTCACCGAGCCCACCACCAGCACCACCTCGCAGCGGCCGGCCAGCAGGCGCACGGCGTCCTGGCGGTTCTGGGTGGCGTAGCAGATGTCGTCGTGCTTGGGCCCCTGGATGGCCGGGAAGCGGGCCTGCAGGGCGGCGATGATGTCCCGGGTGTCGTCCACGCTCAGCGTCGTCTGGGTTGTGTAGGCCAGCAGCTCCGGCTGGTTGACCTGCAGCGTGGCCACACCGGCGAGGTCTTCGACCAGGTAGATGCGGCCTTCGCCGAACTCGCGCTTCCACTGGCCCATGGTGCCCTCGACCTCGGGGTGGCCGGCGTGGCCGATCAGGATCACGTCGCGGCCGGCGCGGCAGTGCCGGGCAACCTCGATGTGCACCTTGGTCACCAGCGGACAAGTGGCGTCGAACACCTTCAGGCCGCGGCGCTCGGCTTCGGCGCGCACGGCCTGGGACACGCCGTGGGCGCTGAAGATCACGGTGGCGCCGGCCGGCACTTCGTCCAGCTCTTCGACGAACACCGCGCCGCGCTGGCGCAGGTCTTCGACCACGAAGCGGTTGTGCACCACTTCATGGCGCACGTAGATGGGCGCGCCGAGTGAATCGATGGCGCGCTTGACGATCTCGATGGCGCGATCAACGCCGGCGCAGAAACCGCGGGGATTGGCGAGCAGGACGTCCATGGCGCGATTATCCCGCCTTCGGGGCCGGCGTGGCCGGCTTGAAGCTGAACAGCACCAGCAGCACCGCGCCCACCACGATGGCCGAGTCGGCCACGTTGAAGGCCGGCCAGTGGTGCTTGCCCACGTACCAGTCCACGAAGTCCACCACGTAGCCGTAGCGCACGCGGTCGATCAGGTTGCCGACGGCGCCGGCAATCACCAGCGCCAGCGGCAGCGCGTCGCGCCAGTGGCCGCGCGGCGTCAGGCGCAGCCACAGCGTCATGACCACGCTGACTACCGTGGCCAGCCCGGCGAAGAACCATTTCTGCCAGCCGCCCGCGTCCGAAAGGAAGCTGAAGGCGGCGCCGTAGTTGTGCACCAGGGTCCAGTTCCAGAAGCCTTCGATCACCGGCACCGGCGTCAGGTACTCCAGGTTTGCGACGGCCAGCCACTTCGTCACCTGGTCCACGGCGATCAGGAGCAGCGACAGCCACAGCCAGGCAGTGGCGTTGGGACGCGGCGGCGAGCGCAGGTCGCGCAGCACCGCCGACAGCGAATCGCGCAGCCCCATCAGAACCACCGCCGCTGCTCGCCGGCGCCGCTGATGTTGTCCACGCAGCGGCCGCACAGCTCCGGGTCGTCGGCGTGGCTGCCCACGTCGGCGCGGTAGTGCCAGCAGCGCACGCACTTGGCGTGCACGGTGGACACGGCGTGGATCCACGGGCCGGCGCCCGCGTCCGGCTTCGAGGCGATGGGCTTGAGGTCGAAGCGCGAGGTGATGAAGAAGAACCGCAGCTCGTCGGCCACGGGCGCCAGGCGCGCCAGCATGGCCTCGTCGGCGTACAGGTCCACTTCGGCTTCCAGCGACGCGCCAATGGCGCCGTCGGCGCGCATGGGTTCAAGCACCTTGCTGACCGATTCGCGCAGCACCAGCAGGTGCTCGAAATCATCAGGCGACAGCGCCGCGCCGGCCAGCAGCGGCGCCAGGCCGTCGTACCAGGTGGCGAACAGCACGTTGCCCTCGCGCTGGCCCGGCAGGTGCTGCCACAGCTCGTCGGCGGTGAACGACAGCACCGGCGCCACCCAGCGCGTGAAGGCCTCGGCGATGCGGAACATGGCGCTTTGCGCCGAACGGCGGCCCACGCTTTCCACCGGCATGGTGTACAGCCGATCCTTGGTGACGTCCAGGTACACCGAGCCCAGGTCGCCGGTGCAGAAGTTCTGCACCTTGGCCACCACGGCGGCGAAGTCGTAGCGCTCGTAGGCCGCGGTGATCTCTTCCTGCAGCGCGTGCGCGCGCTGCACGGCCCACTGGTCGAGCAGCAGCAGCCGGTCGTTGGGCAGCAGGTGCACGGCCGGGTCGAAGCCGTGCAGGTTGCCCAGCAGGAAGCGCGCGGTGTTGCGGATGCGGCGGTAGGCGTCGGCGGTGCGCTTGAGGATCTCGTCCGACACCGACATCTCGTTGCGGTAGTCGGTGGACGCCACCCACAGGCGCAGCACGTCGGCGCCCAGCGCGTCGTTCACCTTTTGCGGCTCCACGGTGTTGCCGATGGACTTGGACATCTTCAAGCCCTTGGCGTCCACGGTGAAGCCGTGCGTGAGCACCTGCCGGTACGGCGCCACGCCGTCCATCGCCACGCCGGTGAGCAGCGAGCTCTGGAACCAGCCGCGGTGCTGGTCGGAGCCTTCCAGGTACAGGTCGGCCGGCTTGTGCAGGCCATCGGCGCCGCGCGCGGCGAGCACCGCCTCGTGCGTCACGCCCGAATCGAACCACACGTCCAGGATGTCGGTGACCTTGAAATAGTCGGCGGCTTCGGCACCCAGCAGTTCGGCGGCGTCGAGCGAGAACCAGGCGTCGGTGCCATGCTGCTGCACCCGGTCGGCGACGGTGCGCATGAATTCCACCGAGCGCGGATGCGGCTCGCCGGTGACGTGGTGCACGAACAGTGCGATCGGCACGCCCCAGGTGCGCTGGCGGCTGATGCACCAGTCGGGGCGACCCTCGACCATGCCGGCGATGCGGGCTTCGCCCCACTCGGGCACCCAGCCCACGCCCTTGATGGCGTCCAGCGCGTCGCGCCGCAGGTTCGCCTGCTCCATCGAGATGAACCACTGCGGCGTGGCGCGGAAGGCCACAGGCGACTTGTGCCGCCAGCAGTGCGGGTAGCTGTGCGTGAGCTTGCCCGACGACAGCAGCACGCCGCGCTCGGCCAGCAGCGCGGTGATGGTGTCGTTGGCCTTCCAGATGTACTGGCCGGCGAACAGCGGCGTGCCCGGCAGGTAGACGCCGTTGCCGCCGAGCGGGTTGATCTGCGCGGGGCTGAACTTGTCCAGCAGGCCGTACTTCACGCCCACCTGGAAATCTTCCTGGCCGTGGCCGGGCGCGGTGTGCACTGCGCCGGTGCCGGCGTCGGTGGTGACGTGGTCGCCCAGGATGACTTCGATGGCGCGGTCGTAGAACGGGTGGCGCAGGGAAACGCCTTCCAGCGCCGCACCGGCGGCGCGCCCGAGCACCGTGGCCTGGTCGATGCCGTAGCGCTTGAGCGCGTCTTCAGACAGCGCCTCGGCCAGCACCAGCAGCCGGCGCTGGCCATTGCGGGCCGGGCCTTCGACCAGCACGTAATCAATCTCGGGGCCCAGCGTCACCGCGACGCTGGCGGGCAGCGTCCAGGGCGTGGTTGTCCAGATGGGCACGGCGACAATGGCGTCGACGGCGTCCAGGCCAAACTTCGCCGCCAGCGCCGCCGGTTCGAACGCGTCATACGCCACGTCCACCATCGGCGACACCTTGTCGGCGTACTCGATCTCGGCCTCGGCCAGGGCCGAGCCGCAATCGAAGCACCAGTGCACCGGCTTCACGCCGCGCGTGAGGTGGCCACGCTCGACGATCTTCGCCAGCGACCGCAGCATGTCGGCCTCGAAGGCGAAGTCCATCGTGCGGTAGGGGTTGTCCCAGTCGCCCAGCACGCCCAGGCGCTGGAAATCCTTCGACTGCCCGGCGATCTGTTCGGCGGCGTACTCGCGGCACTTGGCGCGGAACGCCGCGGCGTCGAGCTTGTCGCCGACCTTGCCGTGCTTCTTCTCCACCACCAGTTCGATCGGCAAACCGTGGCAGTCCCAGCCCGGCACGTAGGGCGCATCGAAGCCCGACAGCAGCTTCGACTTCACCACCATGTCCTTGAGGATCTTGTTCACCGCGTGGCCGATATGGATCGAGCCGTTGGCATACGGCGGGCCGTCGTGCAGCACGAACAGCGGGCGGCCCTGGGCCTTGGCGCGCACCTGCCGGTACAGGCCCTGCTGCTGCCAGCCGGCCAGCATGGCCGGCTCGCGCTTGGGCAGGTCGCCGCGCATCGGGAATGCCGTGTCCGGCAGGCTGATGGTGTGCTTGTAGTCCTTGCCGCCGTTCTCGGTCACGCCATCACTCCGCTTTTTTCCCTGTCGTGGCGCAGGACGCGCCGGGCTTGCTCCGAATCCTGGTCCATCTGTCGGACCAGGGCGGGCAAGTCATCGAATTTTTCTTCATCGCGCAGCTTCGCGACGAACTCCACCCCGAGCCGGCGGCCGTAAAGATCGCCCTCGAAGTCGAACACATGCGCCTCGAGCAGCGGCTCCACGCCCTGCACCGTCGGCCGCGTGCCCAGGCTGGACACGCTGGCGCGCGGCTCGGGGCCGATGCCGTGCACCCACGTGGCGTAGATGCCCGACAGCGCGGGACGCTTGCCGGCGAGGCGGATGTTGGCCGTAGGGTAGCCGAGCTTGCGGCCCAGCTGCTTGCCGCGCACCACCTTGCCGGCAATGGCGTAGCGCTGGCCCAGCGCATGCGCCGCGCCGTCCAGGTCGCCGCTGGCCAGCTGCTGGCGCAGGCCGGTGCTGGACACCCGTTCGCCCGCCGCCTGCACCGCCTCGATGGAGCCCGCCGTGAATCCGTGCACCGCGCCCAGCGCCTGCAGCAGGGCCATGTCGCCGCGGCGGGCGTGGCCGAAGCGGAACTCGGGCCCCACCCAGACCTCGCGCGCGGCCAGCCGGCGCACCAGCACGTGTTCGACGAACTCTTCGGCCGACATCGCCGCCATCGCCGCGTTGAACCGCAGCAGGCCCACCACGTCCATGCCCAGTCCGCGAAGGCCCTCGAACTTGGCGCGCGGCAGCAGCAGCCGCGGCGGTGCGCGTTCGCCGCCGAAGAACTCGCGCGGCAGCGGCTCGAAGCTCAGCGCCACGGCCGCCACGCCCAGCGCACGCGCACGGCGCTGCACGTGGCCCACCAGCGCCCGATGCCCCACGTGGAGGCCGTCGAAGGCACCGATGCACACCACGCTGCCCTGCGGGCAAGGTGACTTGCCCTCGACGTCCCGGAACAGCTTGCTCATGGCCAAATTATAGCCGGTGCCGCTCACGGCCCGCGCAGCTCGCGCGGCCGCCAGCCCGCCACCAGCAGGGCCAGGCCGAAGGCACCGGCGCCCGCCACCACCACGCCCAGCATCAGCAGCCAGCGCATCGCGCCCGACCAGGCGCGCCAGTCGCCGATGACATGATTGGCGGCCAGTACCGCCACGGCCAGGGCCACGCAGGCGGCCAGGATGCGCAGCACGTGCCGGCCCCAGCCCGCCGACAGCGTGAAATCGCTGTCCTTGCGCAGCGACCGCCACAGCAGCCAGGCGTTCGCCAGCCCGGCCAGGCCCGTGGCCAGGGCAATGCCCGCGTGCGCGCCGGGCACCGCACCCAGCCACAGCGGCGTCACCAGCAGCGCGGTCAGGGCCACGTTGATGAAGACGGTCTTGATGGCCGCGCTCATGGGCGTGCGGGTGTCCTGGCGGGCGTAGAACGCCGACAGCAGCACCTTGCTGGCCATGAAGCCCGGGATGCCCAGGCTCATCGCCATCAGGCTCAGGGCGGTCATGCGGCTGTCGGCCGCCGCGAATTCACCGCGCTCGAACATGGTGATCGACAGCGGCTCGGCCAGCAGGGCCAGGCCCAGCGCCGCAGGCACCGCCAGCAGCAGCACGGTGCGCAGGCCCCAGTCGAGCGCCTCGGCGTAGCCGGCGCTGTCGCCGTCGGCGCTGCGGCGCGACAGGTGCGGCAGGATCACGGTGGCCAGGGCCACGCCGAACAGCCCCAGCGGGAACTCCACCAGGCGGTCGGAGTAGTAGAGCCAGCTCTGGCTGCCGTCCACCAGCAGCGAGGCGAACACCGTGCCCACGATCAGGTTCAACTGCGCCACCGACGAGGAAAACAGCGTCGGCAGCATCAGCTTGCCGACCCTGCGCACGCCCGGATGGTTGATCTTGAGCCGCAGCCGCGGCCGCAGGCCCAGCCGCCCCATGGCGGGCCAGAGCAGCATCAGCTGGGTGACGCCCGCCGCCAGCACGCCCCAGGCCAGGGCCGTGATGGGCACGTCCAGCAGCGGCGACAGCCACAGCATGGCCGCGATCACCGCCAGGTTGTGCAGCACCGGGGTGACGGCGGGCAGCGCAAAGCGCTGGAAGCTGTTGAGCACCGCGCCCGCCAGCGCGGTCATGGACACCAGCGCCAGGTAGGGGAACACGATGCGCAGCAGTTGCGAGGTGAGTTCGAACTTCTCCGGGTTGTCCAGGCTGCCCGGGGCGATGACGGCCACCACCAGCGGCGCGGCCAGCATGCCCAGCCCGCTGACCACCAGCACGGTGGCGCATAGGGCGCCGGCCACGTGGTCCAGGAAGTCCTTCAGGGCCTGCGGGTCGTTCTTCTGCCGCAGCTCCGAAAGCACCGGCACGAAGGCCGACGCGAACGAACCCTCGGCGAAAATGCGCCGCAGGTAGTTGGGAATGCGGTAGGCCACCGCGAAGGCGTCCACCAGGCCGCCGGCGCCAAACAGCTGGGCCTGCACCATGTCGCGGACGAACCCGGCGACGCGGGACAGCAGGGTCATGGCGCTGAAAACCGCCGTGGAGCGCAGCAGGCCGCTGGGTTTCATGCCCCTGCCCCCCGGTTGTGGCGGGGGAATTGACTCAAGCTACTGAATCGCCCATAATTTCGGGTCTTTCCAGCACCACCCCAGCCGTCACCCAATATTCCCCGCCGGTTTTCACCGATCCGGCTACCAACCATCGATTCCAGGAGCCCTCCGTGGCCAACATCAAGTCCGCCAAGAAGCGCGCCAAGCAGACCGTCGTCCGCAACGCCCGCAATTCCAGCCAGCGCTCCATGCTGCGCACCGCCGTGAAGAAGGTCATCAAGGCCCTGGAAGCCAAGGACGCCGCCGGCGCCGAAGCCGCCTTCGCGACCGCCCAGCCGATCCTGGACCGCTACTCGGCCCGCGGCCTGATCCATCGCAACAAGGCTGCCCGCCACAAGAGCCGCATCAGCGCCCACATCAAGGCCCTGAAGCAGGCCTGATCCGGCGGCGCCGCAAGGCGCCCCCTGTTCAAGCGAAGAAAGGCCGGCGAAAGCCGGCCTTTTTGCTGCCCGCGATCCGCGGCCTCCGGCCTGGGCCGGCTGCGGCATCGCCGCCACGCCGGACCGGTCAGGCATTGCGCGTCATCTCCGCGCGGGCTGCGGCGTCTTCGTCGGCTTCCGCCTGCGCCGCCTTCAGGTCGTCGAACAGCTGCTGCACGGCCAGCACCACCGGCCAGGTGCCTTCGCGGCCGATGGCCGACACCATGAACCAGGGCTGCTTCCAGTCCAGCGCCTTGATGACGGCCTCGGCGCGCGCCTGGCGCTCGTCCTCGGGAATCAGGTCGGCCTTGTTGAGCACCAGCCAGCGCGGCTTTTCCAGCATGGCCGGGTCGTACTTGCGCAGCTCGTTCTCGATGGCGCGCACCTGGGCGACCGGGTCCACGCCGTCGTCGAAGGGCGCCATGTCCACCAGGTGCAGCAACACGCGGGTGCGCTGCACGTGGCGCAGGAACAGGCTGCCCAGGCCGGCGCCGTCGGCGGCGCCCTCGATCAGGCCCGGGATGTCGGCGATCACGAAGCTGCGGTCCATTTCCACGCGCACCACGCCGAGGTTCGGATGCAGGGTGGTGAACGGGTAGTCGGCCACTTTCGGCGTGGCGGACGAGACCGCGCGGATGAAGGTGGACTTGCCGGCGTTGGGGAAGCCCAGCAGGCCGACGTCGGCCAGCAGCTTCATCTCCATGCGGATCTCGCGCTCTTCGCCGGGCGTGCCGGTGCCGGCCTTGCGCGGCGCGCGGTTCACCGAGCTCTTGAAGTGCACGTTGCCCTTGCCGCCGATGCCGCCCTGCGCCACCAGCAGGCGGTCGCCGTGGGCGGTGAGGTCGCCGATGATTTCGTCGGTCTCGACGTTGATCACCTCGGTGCCGACCGGCACGCGGATGGTGACGTCTTCGCCGGCCTTGCCGAAGGCCTGGCGACCCATGCCGTTCTGGCCGCGCTGGGCGCGGAACTGGCGCTGGTGCCGGAAGTCGATCAGCGTGTTGAGGTTCTCGTCGGCCTCCAGCCAGACGCTGCCGCCGTTGCCGCCGTCGCCGCCGTCGGGACCGCCGAGCGGGATGAACTTCTCGCGCCGGAAGCTGATGCAGCCGTTGCCGCCGTCGCCGGCGATGACCAGGATCTGGGCTTCATCTACGAATTTCACTGGGAGCTTCCCGGGCGACGGAACGAACCGACCGCCTCGATTGTGGGCCGTCCGCGCCGCGCCGTGAAGGGCGCGGGCCAGGCGAGCCGGGTTCTGAAATGAAAAGCCCCGCCGAAGCGGGGCCCTTCAGGAGCTGCCGGGCGGGGTTCAGGCCGCCGGGACCACGCTCACGGTGCGACGCTTCTGCGGACCCTTGGTCGAGAAGTCGACCACGCCGTCCACCAGGGCGAACAGGGTGTGGTCGCGGCCGAGGCCGACGCCCATGCCCGGATGGTACTGGGTGCCGCGCTGGCGGATGATGATGTTGCCGGCTTCGATGGCCTGGCCGCCGTACATCTTCACGCCGAGGTATTTCGGGTTGGAATCGCGGCCGTTGCGGGACGAGCCTACGCCTTTTTTCTGTGCCATGACGTTATCTCCTCAGCTCAGCCGGCGATGCCGGTGATTTCGATTTCGGTGAAGTACTGGCGGTGGCCCATCTGCTTGCGATGGTGCTTGCGCCGACGGAACTTGACGATGCGGACCTTGTCGAGGCGGCCGTGCGACTTGACGGTCGCGGTGACCTTCGCGCCAGCGACGTTGGGGGTGCCGACGGTGACGGTGTCGCCGTTGCCAACCATCAACACGCTGTCGATGTCGAAGCTCTTGCCTTCTTCCAGGTCGATCTTCTCGACCTTCAGGGTCTCGCCCTGCATCACGCGGTACTGTTTACCGCCGGTAACGATGACTGCGTACATGACCGGGATTCCTCTAGTAGTTATTTTGAGAACGCCTGCCCGCGGTCAACGGGACAGAAGCGGAAGTATGGCGAAAAACCCGTTTCGGGTCAAGCCCTTCCTGCGAAAGCCGACGTACCAGGTACATTTTCACGGGCCAGTGAGACTACGGCCTTGGCCGCAGTCTCACTGGCCCGTGAAAATGTACCTGGTACGTAATCCCCGCCTTATGGGCGGTCACGGCCTGCCCACGGCCGGCTGGTAGACTGCCCGGTTCCTCCCTCCGGAGCCGCCCCCAGGCGCATGGACACGATCCGCATCCGCGGTGCCCGCACCCACAATCTCAAGAACATCGACCTGGACCTGCCCCGGGACAAGCTGATCGTCATCACGGGCCTGTCCGGCTCGGGCAAGAGCTCCCTGGCCTTCGACACCATCTATGCCGAGGGCCAGCGCCGCTACGTCGAGTCCCTGTCGGCCTATGCCCGGCAGTTCCTGAGCGTGATGGAAAAGCCCGACGTGGACACCATCGAGGGCCTGTCCCCGGCCATCTCGATCGAACAGAAGTCCACCTCGCACAACCCCCGCTCCACCGTCGGCACCATCACCGAGGTCTACGACTACCTGCGCCTGCTGTTCGCGCGCGTGGGCACCCCGCGCTGCCCCGACCACCACTACCCGCTGGAGGCCCAGACCGTGGGCCAGATGGTGGACCAGGTGCTGGCCCTGCCCGCCGACCACCGCTACATGCTGCTGGCCCCGGTTATCCGCGACCGCAAGGGCGAACACGCCCAGGTGTTCGACCAGCTGCGCGCCCAGGGCTTCGTGCGGGTGCGGGTGAATGGCGCGCTGTATGAACTCGACGCCGTGCCGGCCCTGGCCCTGCGCCAGAAGCACACCATCGAAGCGGTGATCGATCGCTTCAAGCCGCGCGAGGACATCAAGCAGCGCCTGGCCGAGAGTTTCGAAACCGCGCTCAAGCTCGGCGACGGCCTGGCCCACGTGCAGGACCTGGACGACGCCAGCGTGGCGCCGCTGCTGTTCTCGTCCAAGTTCAGCTGCCCGGCCTGCGACTACGCCCTGCCCGAACTCGAACCGCGCCTGTTCTCGTTCAACTCGCCGATGGGCGCCTGCCCGGCCTGCGACGGCCTGGGCATCACCCAGTTCTTCGACCCCTCGCGCGTGGTGGTGCATCCCGAACTGAGCCTGGCCGCCGGCGCCGTGCGCGGCTGGGACCGCCGCAACGCCTACTACTTCCAGTTGATCGCCTCGCTGGCCAAGCACTACGGCTTCGACCCGGACACGCACTGGCAGGACCTCACCGAAACGGTGCGCCAGGCCGTGCTGTACGGCAGCGGCGAAGAGGTGATCACCTTCACCTACCTCACCGAATCCGGCGGACGCACCCAGCGCAAGCACAAGTTCGAAGGCATCGTGCCGAACCTGGAGCGCCGCTACCGCGAAACCGAATCGCAGGTGGTGAAGGAGGAACTGTCCAAGTTCATCTCCAACCGCGCCTGCCCCGACTGCGGCGGCGCGCGCCTGAACCGCTCGGCCCGCAACGTGTTCGTGGCCGAACGCAACCTCTCCCAGCTCACCCTGCTGCCGGTGGACGAGGCGCTGGCGTTCTTCTCCGCGCTCACCCTGCCCGGCTGGCGCGGCGAGATCGCCGCCAAGATCGTCAAGGAAATCCGCGACCGCCTGCGCTTCCTGGTGGACGTGGGCCTGGATTACCTCACGCTGGAGCGCAAGGCCGACAGCCTGTCGGGCGGCGAAGCCCAGCGCATCCGCCTGGCCAGCCAGATCGGCGCCGGCCTGGTGGGCGTGATGTACGTGCTGGACGAACCGTCCATCGGCCTGCACCAGCGCGACAACGAGCGCCTGCTGGGCACCCTCACCCGCCTGCGCGACATGGGCAACACGGTGATCGTGGTGGAGCACGACGAAGACGCCATCCGCCTGGCCGACCACATCGTGGACATCGGCCCCGGCGCCGGCGTGCACGGCGGCGAAGTGGTGGCCCAGGGCAGCTACGAAGACGTGCTCAAGGCGCCGCGCTCGATCACCGGCGCCTTCCTCTCGGGCCGCCGCGGCATCGAGATTCCCAAGAAGCGCCACAAGCCCAACCCGAAGATGCAGCTCAGGCTGCTGGGCGCCAGCGGCAACAACCTCAAGAACGTCGACCTCACCATTCCCGCCAGCCTGCTCACCTGCATCACGGGCGTGTCGGGTTCGGGCAAGTCCACGCTGATCAACGACACGCTTTACCACCTGGCCGCGAACGAACTCAACGGCGCCTCGCACACCGTCGCGCCGCACCGCGAAGTGGTCGGCATGGAGCTGTTCGACAAGGTGGTGGACATCGACCAGTCGCCCATCGGCCGCACGCCGCGATCTAACCCCGCCACCTACACCGGCCTGTTCACGCCGCTGCGCGAACTGTTCGCCCAGGTGCCCGAGGCGCGCGCGCGCGGCTATTCGCCGGGCCGCTTCAGCTTCAACGTGCGCGGCGGCCGCTGCGAGGCCTGCCAGGGCGACGGCCTGATCAAGGTGGAGATGCACTTCCTGCCCGACGTCTACGTGCCCTGCGACGTCTGCCACGGCAAGCGCTACAACCGCGAAACCCTGGAAATCCGCTACAAGGGCTACACCATCCACGACGTGCTGGACATGACGGTGGAAGACGCCCTGAAGCTGTTCGAGCCCGTGCCCACCCTGGCCCGCAAGCTCGAAACGCTGCTGGACGTGGGCCTGAGCTACATCAAGCTGGGCCAGTCGGCCACCACGCTGTCGGGCGGCGAAGCCCAGCGCGTGAAGCTGTCCAAGGAGCTCAGCCGGCGCGACACCGGCCGCACGCTCTACATCCTGGACGAACCCACCACCGGCCTGCACTTCCACGACATCGAGCACCTGCTGGCCGTGCTGCACAAGCTGCGCGACGACGGCAACACCATCGTGGTGATCGAACACAACCTGGACGTGATCAAGACCGCCGACTGGGTGATCGACCTGGGCCCGGAGGGCGGCCACCGCGGCGGCCAGATCCTGGCCGAAGGCACGCCCGAACACCTGGCCACCGTGGCCGAATCCCACACCGGCCGGTTCCTGGCCAAGATGCTTGAGCCCGCGCCGGCACCGGCCAAGGCCAAACCCGCGGCCAGGGCGGCCGCGCCCGCCGGCACGGCCCCGAAGAAGAAGAAAGGCGCATGAACCCCATCGTGCACACCCTGGACATCGAGTCGCGCTGGCGCGACATGGATGCCTTCAACCACGTCAACAACGCCAGCTACCTGGGCTACATCGAGGAAGCGCGCGTGCGCTGGTTCAAGTCGCTGTCCACCGACTGGGCCGGCGAAACCTCGGCGCCGGTGATGGCGTCGGTGACGGTGAACTACAAGCGGCCGGCGCACTGGCCCGAGACGCTGCGCATCGAACTGTTCGCGCAGCGGGTGGGCGGCAAGAGCCTGACGCTGGGGCACCGCATCGGATCGGCGTCCGATCCGTCGGTGCTCTATTGCGACGGGCACACGGTGCTGGTGTGGGTGGACCGCTCGGGGCAGTCCGTCGCACTGCCCGACGCCGTCCGCGCGGCCTGCACGCCTTCCTGACCCGCCACGCCAGTTCGCACCGGCGCTGGACTCAGGGCGCGGTGCGGCGCACCGGGAATACCGCGAAGACGCGGCGGCCGTCGGCCAGCACCAGGCGCACGCCGGCCTGGTCGCCTTCGGCCATCGGCCGCAGCGGCTTCATCAGCATCAGGTGCAGGCCGCCGGGCTCGAAGCGCAGCGTGCCTCCGGGCGGCACCACCAGCTTGCCGGCGGGCCGCATGCGGCTGACGCCGTCCACCACTTCCGTGCGATGGATCATGGGCATGCCGAAATCGCGGCTTTCCACGTCGCTGACCTCGACCGCCGTGCGGCAGGGATTTCGCAGCAGCAGGTAACCGGCGAGCGACGGCGCGCCGGGCGGCGCGGCGCGCACCCAGGCTTTTTCAATGACGGGAGCGCAAACCGGCTCAGCCCCAACCGCGGCTGAAGCGAAGCCAGCCAGCGCAAACCCCAACAAAAGGCGCGATACGTTCATGGGCCTATGATAATCCCACGCGCACCTGGAGTTGAACGATGAACCGCACGCTGATTGCCGCCGCCACCGCCGCCGTCCTGTCCGGCATCGCCCCGGCATTCGCCGCGCCGCCCACCCTCACCGTGTACAGCGGCGACTACGACGCGGTGGTGCAGTCCGATGCCTCGCCCGGCGGCCCCGGGTTCGCACTGCTGCACTCCACCGTCGGCTTCGACCTGGCCAGCGGCGCCAACACCGAACGATGGGGCGGACTGCCCGCGGCGCTGGACGCCAGCTCGGTGCGACTGCGCCCGCAGGGCGAGGCCGGCGTGCGGGGCCAGCGCTTCGACTTCGCGCTCGCGGGCCAGGACGCACTGCTGGCGCGCGCCATCGGCCAGACCATCACCGTTGAACAGGCCGTGGGCGACAGCCGCCAGACCTACACCGGCGAGCTACTGGCGGCCGGCAACGGCCTTACCCTGCGCCTGGCCGACGGCCGGGTGAAGATGCTCGCCAGCTACGCCAGCTTCGAACTCGCGGCGCTGCCCGAAGGCATGGTGGTCGAACCCACCCTGGCCTGGGACATCCACGCCGGCCGCGCCGGGCGCCAGCTCTTCGATCTCGACTACGCCACCGCGGGCCTGGCCTGGCGCGCCGAGTACCAGGCCGACCTGTCCGGCGGAGCCAAAGCCTGCCGCATGGACCTGGAAGGCGCGGCGATGGTGGTGAACCGCTCCGGCGCCGACTTCAACGGCGTGGCGCTGACCCTGGTGGCCGGCGCGCCCAACCGCGTGGCGACCGCCGGCCCGGAAATGATGGCCAAGGACATGATGATGGTCCGCGCACAGGCCGCGCCGGCGCCCGCGCCGCAGGCCTCGGGCGAGTACCACGCCTACCGGCTGCCCGGCACCAGCGCCCTGCCGCAGGGCAGCGTGCAGCGCCTGCCGCTGATCGACCGCGCACAGGGCGTGGCCTGCGAGCGCCGCTACGAAACCCGCGCCGAGTACGGCGACTGGCGGCCGCCGCAGCCGATGATCGATGCGAACTTCAACAGCCCCGCCGGCCAGCAGCCGGTCATCGCCAGCCTGCGGTTCAAGAATGCTTCGCAGGCGGGCCTGGGCGTGCCGCTGCCGGCGGGCCGCGTGCGCGTATTCGACGGCGGCGACCTGCTGGGCGAAGCGGTGCTGGGACACACCCCGGCCAACGCGGACGTGTCGCTGGCGCTGGGCACCGTGTTCGACCTTACGGCCGAGCGCAGCCGCGAGGACTTCAGCGTGGACCGCGCCGGGCGCCAGATGGAAGAGCGCATCAGCGTGCGGGTGCGCAATGCCAAGCCCGACGCGGCCACGGTGCGGGTGGTGGAGCCGCTGCCGCGCTGGTCGGACTGGGAAATCGTTTCCAGCACCGTGCCGGCGGCGGCGAAGGACGCCCAGTCCGCCAGCTTCGACCTGGCCGTGCCGGCCGGCGGCGAGGCGCGGATCACCTACACGGTGCGCTATCGTTGGGCCCCAGACGTCCCGGTCAACTGAGGCCCCCGATGAGCATCGAACTGCACCGCCACGGCCACATCCAGGAAATCCGCCTGGCCCGCCCGCCCGTGAACGCGCTGACGCCGGAGCTGCTGGCCGCACTGCGCACCGCGGTGAAGGCGGCGCCTTCCGAAGGCGCGCGCGGCATCATCCTGACCGGCGGCGCCAAGGTGTTCTCCGGCGGCATGGACGTGCCGCACCTCATGGCGCTGGACCGTGCCGGCTTGAAGGCCGGCTGGTCGTCGCTGTTCGCCGCGGCGCGCACCCTCGCCAATTCACCCATCCCGGTGGTGGCCGCAATCGGCGGCCACAGCCCGGCCGGCGGCTGCGTGCTGGCGCTGTGCTGCGACTACCGCATCATGGCGCGCGGCCCGTTCCGCATCGGCCTGAACGAAGTGCAGGTGGGCCTGGTGGCGCCCGACGCCATCCAGCACCTGCTGCGGCGCGTGGTGGGCACCTATCGCGCCGAACGCCTGCTGGTGGCGGGCGCCCTGGTGGATTCCGAGCACGCGCACGCCATTGGCCTGGTGGACGAACTCACCGACGACGTGTTCAGCCGCGCCCGCCACTGGCTGGACGAACTGCTGGCGCTGCCGCCGGCGGCAATGCAGGCCACGCGCCGCATCGCCCGCGCCGACATGGTGGACGCGCTCAAGGGCTTCACCGACACCGAACTCGACGGCTTCCTGGACGATTGGTACGCGCCCGCCACGCAGGCCGCGCTTCAGGCGCTGGTGGCCCGGCTCAAGAAGTAGCGCCGCGCGCCACCGGGCGCGACGGGTCGCTCACCCAGCCGCTCCACGAGCCCGCATAAAGCCTCGCACCGTCCAGCCCGGCATGGGCCATGGCCAGCAGGTTGTGGCAGGCGGTGACGCCCGAACCGCAGCTCAGCACCACCTCGGCCGGCGCACGCGGGCCGATGATCGCCAGGAATTCCGCGCGCAGCGTTTCGGGCGGTTTCATCCGCCCACCGCTGAGGTTGGCCGACAGCGGCCGGTTCACGGCGCCGGGGATATGCCCGGCCACCGGGTCGAGTGGCTCCACGTCGCCGCGGAAGCGCTCGGGCGCGCGCGCGTCCACCAGCCAGCCCGCGGCTTCGCCCAGGCGCGCCTCGACGTCCTGCGCGGTGGCGATGCCGCGCTCGTCGAAGGCAGCGTCGTAGTGGCCCGGCGCGATGGCGGGCGGCACGGACTCCATCGGCAGGCCGAGCGCCTGCCAGGCCGCCACGCCACCGTCGAGCACGGCCACGCGCCGGTGCCCCATCAAACGCAGCAGCCACCACAGGCGCGCCGCGGCCATGGACCCGTCGCCCGCGTCGTAGGCCACCACCTGTGCGCCGGGCCTCACGCCCAGCCGCGCCAGCGTGCGGTTGAAATCGGCCGCGTCGGGCAATGGATGCCGGCCCAGCGCCCGTGGCTTGCGGTGGTCGGACAGGTCGCGGTCCAGGTGGGCGTGGCCCGCGCCGGGCAAGTGCGCCACGCGCCAGGCAGCCTCGCCGGCGTCGGGATCGGCCAGCGCATGGCGGCAATCCACCAGCACGAGGTCGGGCTGGCCCAGCGCAGCGGCCAGGTCGGCGGCGGCGACGACGGTGCTCCAATTGCTCACGAGGCCTGCTCCAGTCGGTGGCGGAAGTTCACCAGCATCGCCGCCGTGGCGCCCCAGATGTGGTGGCCCTGGTAGCGGTACTCCAGCAGGCGGCGGCGCCGGCCCTGCCAGTCCACGTCCAGTTCGCGCACGTTGCGGGCGTCGAGCAGGAAGTCGAGCGGCACTTCGATGGCCTCGGCCACTTCGCGCGGGTCCAGCATCGGCACGTAGGCGCGCGACACCGTGGCCACGACCGGGAAAACGTGGAAGCCGGTGATGGTGACGAACGGATCCAGGTAGCCCAGCGGCTGCGACAGCCCCGAGCCCAGGCCGACCTCTTCGCTGGCCTCGCGCAGCGCGGCGGCCACGGGGTCGGCGTCGCCGGGATCGATGCTGCCGCCGGGGAAGCTGATCTGGCCGGCGTGGTGGCGCAGCGCCTCGGTGCGCCGGGTCAGCAGCACGTGCGGGCCAGCGGCGCGGTCTATCAGCGCCACCAGCACGGCCGCCGGACGCAGCGAGGCGTCCTGCGGCAGCAGGTCGGCGAGTTCGGCATGGTTCCAGCCCGGGCCGGAGGGCGCGTGGGCCAGCGGATGAAGCGCGCGCGGCAGGCGTTCGAACGGGTCGAACGGCGCGGTCACACCCGGCTTGCCTCGCGCACGGGCAGCACCACGTCCATCACGTGCAGGCGCTCGGCGTCGCTCATCTGCGACCAGCGGGCGATCTCGACCGAGGTGCGATGGCAGCCTTCGCACAGGCCCTGGCCATCGAGCGAACAGATGCCGATGCAGGGGCTGAGCACGGCGCGGAGGGGAGTGTTCATCGGGCCCTGGGCAAAAAAAAGCCGCGCCGGGAAACCCGGCGCGGCGGTGATGCCTTGTTACTGCACGCCAACCAGCTTGATGTCGAACACCAGCGCCTGGCTCGGACCGACCGGCGAACGCGGGTCGTTGCCGAAGGCCTCTTCGGCCGGCAGGAACACTTCCCAGCGCGAACCCACCGGCATCATCAGCAGGGCCTGCTGCACGCCCTTGATGGGGAACTCGCTGAGCTTGAAGGTGGCCGGGGTCGGATTCTGCTGCGCGTAGGTGTTGGCGAACTCCTGGCCGGTGGACACCGAGCCGCGGTAGTGCATCTGCACCGTGTTGGCCAGGGTCGGCTTGGCGCCGGTGCCCGGCTCGATCACGCGGTACTGCACGCCGTTGGGCAGGGTGGTGACGCCCGGCTTGGAGCGGTTGGCGGAAAGGAAGGCGGTGGACTTGGCCTTGTTCTCGTTGGCCACCTTCTCGAACTCCGCGCGCGCCTTGTTCATCATGCGCTGCTGCAGGCCGGCGAGCTGGGCGTCCATCTGCGACTGCGGGTACTGCGAAGCGCGCTTGGCGAAGCCGTCCTGCAGGGCCTTGATGACGGCGTTGATGTCAACGTCGACGCCCTGCTGGGCGAGGTCCTTGCCCAGGTCGAAACCAATGGCGTAGCTCAGCACGGGCTTGTTGACGGCGACCGGGGCCGGCGCTTGCGGCGCCTGCGGGGCGGGGGCCGGGGCGGTCTGGGCCAGGGCAACGCCGGCACTCAGACCAAGGGCCGCCAGGCTGGCAGCCAACAGACGCAACTTCATCGGGAAATCTCCAGTTGTGGATGCCGGGGCGATGTGGGGCCCCAGAGGCCGCGCTAGGATAGCCCCCACACGGCTGAACCGCTACTGACACGGGACCCGCGCCCCGCGCAGGCCCCGTCGGCCCGGTCCCCGCATTCCCCTTCCCGCCCTTCGGAGCCGCCATGAACTTCAGCCATTTGCTCATCGAGGACCGCGGCGCCGTCCGCTGGATCACGCTCAACCGCCCGGAAAAGCTCAACGCCCTCAACCGCGCCACCCTCGGCGAACTGCACGCCGCCTTCGAAGCCGCCGGCGCCGACGACGCGGTGCGGGTGGTGGTGCTGACCGGCGCGGGCCCGAAGGCCTTCGTGGCGGGCGCCGACATCTCGGAAATGAATGGCCTCACGGCCATCGAAGGCCGCGATTTCTCCCGCCACGGCCAGCGCCTGATGAGCCGCATTGAACACCTGGGCAAGCCGGTGCTGGCCATGGTCAATGGCTTCGCGCTGGGCGGCGGCCTGGAGCTGGCCATGGCCTGCCACCTGCGCATCGCCGCGGACACCGCCAAGGTCGGCCAGCCCGAGGTGAACCTGGGCCTGGTGCCCGGCTTCGGCGGCACCCAGCGCCTGCTGCGCCTGGCCGGCCGTTCGGCCACGCTGGAGCTGTGCCTGCTGGGCCAGCCCATTGACGCCGCCCGCGCCGCGCAGCTGGGCCTGCTGACCCGCGTGGTGCCCGCCGACCAGCTGGAGGCGGAAACCACCCGTCTGGCCGAACAGCTGGCGCAGTCCGCGCCCCAGGCCCTGCGCGGCGTGCTGGACGCGGTGCTGCTGGGCGGCGAGACCTCGCTCGAGGCGGGGCTGGACTACGAAACGCAGGTGTTCGCGCTGGCCTTTTCCACCGACGACATGAAGGAAGGCACCGGCGCTTTCCTGGCCCGCCGCAAGCCGACCTTCACCGGCCGCTGAGGCAGCGGCCCGGCGGATGCGCCTGCATACCTTCCACGGCGGGCTGGCGCTGGCCGGCCACAAGGCCGAGTCCACGGCCCGCGGGCTGCAGGCCTGCGACCTGCCGGCCCTGCTGCGGGTGCCGCTGCTGCAGCACGCCGGCACGCCGGCCCTCGCCTGCGTGGCCGCGGGCGACGACGTGGCCGCCGGCCAGCGCATCGGGATAGCCCAGGGCGAGCCAAGTGCCGACGTGCATTCGCCCAGCGCCGGCCGCGTGCTGGCGGTGGCGCCGCACGCGCTGGCCAGCTTCCCGGGCATGGATGCGCCACACGTGTTGATCCAGACCGCCGGCGCGCAGCCCGCGCACGCCCTGCCGCCGCTGGACTGGCAGGCCGCCGACCCGGCCGCACTGCGCGAACGCATCCGCGCCGCGGGCGTGGTGGGCCTGGGCGGCGCCGGTTTCCCCACCGCCGGCAAACTGTCGGTGGCGCGCGAACTGCTGGTGCTCAACGGCGCGGAATGCGAGCCATGGATTGCCTGCGACGATGCGCTGCTGCGCGAATGCGCCGAAGAAGTGGTGCGCGGCGGGCGGCTGATGGCGCGCGTGGTGGGCGCGGGCCGCGCGCTGCTGGCGATCGAGGACACCATGCCCGAGGCGCTGGCCGCCGCACGCGCGGCCGCGGCGGCCGTTGGCGAAGGCCAGGTACAGGTGGTCGAAGTGCCCACCCGCTATCCCGCCGGCGGCGAGCGCCAGCTCATCCAGGTGCTCACCGGCCGGGAAGTGCCGCGCGGCGGGCTGCCGCGCGACATCGGCGTGGTGGTGCAGAACGTGGCCACCGCGCGCGCCGCATGGCGCGCCGTCGCGCTGGGCGAAGCGCTGACTTCGCGCGTGGTGACCGTGACCGGCCGCGGCGTGGCGCGGCCGGGCAATTTCGTGGTGCCGCTGGGCACGCCCGTGGCGCACCTGGTGGAACAGGCCGGCGGCTACACCCCGCAGGCCGCGCGCCTGCTGCTGGGCGGGCCGATGATGGGCCAGGCCCTGCCGCACGACGACTTCCCGATCGGCAAGCAGGACAACTGCGTGCTGGTGCTGTCGGCCGAGGAATGCGCCGTCCCCGAACCGGAAATGCCCTGCATCCGCTGCGGCGACTGCGCCAGCGCCTGCCCGGCGCAGCTGCTGCCGCAGCAGCTGCTCTGGCACGCCCGCGCCGGGAATCTGGAGCGCGCGCAGGACCAGGGCCTGTTCGACTGCATCGAATGCGGCGCCTGCGACCTGGTCTGCCCTAGCCACATCCCGCTGACGCAAGCCTTCCGGCAGGCCAAGCTGGCCGCGCGCACCCGCGCCCTGGAGACGCAGCGCGCGCTGGCCGCACGCGACCGCCACGATGCCCGCCAGCGGCGGCTGCAGCGCGAATCGGACGAACGCGCCGAACGCCACGAGGCGCGCCGGTCCGGCACCGCCGGCGCCGACCCGGTGGCCGACGCGGTGGCCGCCGCGCTGGAGCGCGCGCGCGCCAGGCGGACCCCGCCCAACGACACCGACACGGACACGGACACGTCGCGATGAAAACCTTCGACACCGCCAGCGCGCCGCACCTGCGCGCCCCGCGCAGCGTGCGCGGCGTGATGGGCCTGGTGCTGGTGGCGCTGGTGCCCGGCATCCTGGCGCACGCGTGGTTCTTCGGGCCGGGCATTGCCATCCAGATCGCGCTGGCCACGGCCTTCGCGCTGGGCTTCGAGGCGGCCATGCTGCGGCTGCGCGGCAGGCCGCTGCGGCCTTTCCTCACCGACCTCAGCGCCCCGCTCACCGCCGTGCTGTTCGCGCTGTGCCTGCCGCCGCTGGCGCCGTGGTGGCTGGCCGCCGTCGGCATGGCCTCGGCCATCGTGCTGGCCAAGCATCTTTACGGGGGCCTGGGCCACAACCTGTTCAACCCGGCGATGGTGGGCGTGGCGGTGGTGCTGCTGTGCTTCCCGCGCGAGTTCACCCACTGGCTGCCGCCGGCGGGCCTGGCGGCGGACGCGGCGGTGCCCGGCCTGGCCGACAGCCTGCGCGCCGTGTTCACCGGCGAACTGCCCTCGCCCTGGCGCTGGGATGCGCTGGCGCAGGCCACCCCGCTGGACACCGTGCGCACGCTGGGCAACGCCGGCGCCACGCTGGCCGAGATCCGCGATGCGTCGCTGTTCGGTGATTTCGGCGGCCGCGGCTGGGAATGGGTGGCGAACTTCTTCGCGCTCGGCGGGCTGTTCCTGCTGTGGAAGAAGGTGATCCCGTGGCAGGTGCCGGTGGCGACGCTGGGCACGGTGGTGCTGGTGACGCTGCCGTTCTGGCTTTACGACCCGGACCTGCATCCGTTCCCGCTGCAGCACGTGTTCTCCGGCGGACTGGTGCTGGCCGCATTCTTCGTCGCCACCGATCCGGTCAGCGGCTGCACCACGCCGCGCGGGCGCCTGCTGTTCGGCGCGGGCGTGGCGCTGGCCACGCTGGCCGTGCGGCGCTGGGGCGCCTTCCCCGACGGCGTGGCGTTCGCGGTGCTGCTGATGAACTGCGCGGCGCCGTGGCTGGACCTGCACACGCGCCCGCGCATCCTGGGCGAGCGCCGGGCGCCATGAGGGAGCCGGTGCGCGAATCGCTGCGTTCGGGCCTGCAGCTGGCGCTGGCGGCGCTGCTGGCCACCGGCCTGCTGGCCGGCACGTGGGCGCTCACGCGCGATCGCATCACCGCCGCCGAACACCGCCTGCAGATGGACGCGCTGGCCATCGTGATCCCCGCCGACCGCTACGACAACGACCTGGTGGCCGATGCGGTCACCGTGGACGCCGCGCCCTGGCTGGGCCTGCCCTTGGCCACCGTGCGGCGCGCGCGGCTGCGCGGCGCCGACGCGGCGCTGGTGCTGGACGTGTCGGCGCCCGACGGCTACGCCGGCGCCATCGGCCTGCTGGTGGCGGTGGACCGCGACGGCCGCGTGCTGGGCGTGCGCGTCACCCGCCACGGCGAAACGCCGGGCCTGGGCGACGACATCGAGGCCTCGCGCAGCGACTGGATCACGCGCTTCACCGGCCGCGCCCTGGGCGACCCGGCGCCGCCGCGCTGGGCGGTGCGCCGCGACGGCGGCGACTTCGACCAGTTCGCCGGCGCCACCGTCACCCCGCGCGCCGTGGTGGCCGCAGTGAAGCGCTGCCTGGACTTCGTGCAGCGCCACGGCGACGCCCTGTATGCCGCACCCGCCGGCGCTACACTGCGCATCGATTCCGCGCCCGACGACTACCGCACGCCGTGACCGCCGCCACGCCCCGCGCCATCCTCGACTACGGCCTGGCCAGCGGCAACGTCGGCCTGGTGCAGATGCTGGGCCTGTGCCCGCTGCTGGCCGTGAGCAACAACGCGGTGAACGCGCTGGGCCTGGGCCTGGCCACGGTGCTCGCGCTCACGCTCACCAACACGGCGGTGGCCGGCATCCGCAGGCTCACGCGCCGCGACGTGCGCATCCCCGCCTTCGTGATGGTCATCGCCGCCGTGGTCACGTCCATCGAACTGGCCATCCGCGCCTGGCTGCCCGAACTGCACGCGGTGCTGGGCCTGTTCATTCCGCTGATCGTCACCAACTGCGCGCTGATGGGCCGCGCCGAGGCGTTCGCGTCGCGCAACAGCCCGCCGCGGGCGGCGCTGGACGGCTTCGCCATCGGCCTGGGCTTCGCGTGGGTGCTGCTGCTCATCGGCGCGGTGCGCGAAATCGTGGGCGAAGGCAGCCTGTTCGCCGGCGCCGGCCGCCTGCTCGGGCTGCCGGCGCTGGAACTGGCCGCCGAAGGCTACCCGGGCTTCCTGCTGGCGGTGCTGCCTACCGGCGCGTTCCTGGTGCTGGCCGGCCTGGTCGCGCTGCGCCAGGGCTGGCGCCTGCGCCGCGGGGCCGCGGCATGAAGGCCGACCAGCGCCGCGAGCTGTTCGCCCGCCTGGCCGAGCTCAACCCCCGGCCCACCACCGAACTCGAGTACAGCACGCCCTACGAACTGCTGGTGGCCGTGGCCCTGTCCGCACAGTCCACCGACGTGGGCGTGAACAAGGCCACGCGCCGACTGTTCCCGGTGGCCAACACGCCGCAGGCCATGCTGGCGCTGGGCGTGGAAGGCCTGAAGAAGCACATCGCCACCATCGGCCTGTTCAACACCAAGGCCGCGAACGTGATCGCCGCCGCGCGCCTCCTGGTGGACCAGCACGGCGGCGAAGTGCCGCGCGACCGCGCCGCGCTCGAAGCCCTGCCGGGCGTGGGCCGCAAGACCGCCAACGTGGTGCTCAACACCGCGTTCGGCGAACCCACCATCGCGGTGGACACGCACATCTTCCGCGTCTCCAACCGCACCGGCCTGGCGCCGGGCAAGACCGTGCGCGCGGTCGAAGACAAGCTGGTGAAGGCCGTGCCGCCCGAATACCGGCTGGACGCGCACCACTGGCTGATCCTGCACGGCCGCTACGTGTGCAAGGCGCGCACGCCGGACTGTCCCAAATGTGTCATCCGCGACCTGTGCCGCTTCAAGACCAAGACGCCCGAATAGCCACGCCCCGCATGTCCGCCATGCGGCGGCGAGATGTCAGCCCCTGTCACAATAACGAAACCTTCACGACCTAATCTGCGCCGGTCCCTCCTCTCCCCACCCGCAGGGTTCCGCCATGAAGCTCGCTCCGAAGTTGCTCGCCGCCGCCGTCCTGGCCGCGCTCTCCACCCCGGCCCTGGCCGAAATCACCATCGACGTGGTCGGTGGTTCCGAAGTGTCGTTCGAAGGCCTGGTCCAGATGGACGGCAACTGGTTCGACAACGACGTCACCGACCTCAACGGCAACGGCATCAACGGCGACGACACCGAGTTCGAGCTGCGCCGCGCCGAGATCGTGCTCAAAGGCAAGGGCCCGGGCAACTGGAACTGGGTGGTCGGCTACGACGCCAAGGCCGACAAGTTCCTGGACACCAACGTGCAGTACCGCTTCAACGCCCAGACCTTCCTGACCGTGGGCCAGTTCAAGCAGCCCAACAGCCTGGAAGAACTGTCGAGCACCAAGAACAACGACTTCATCTCCAAGGCCATGACCACCAACCTGCAGGCCGTGGCGCGCCGCACCGGCGTGCAGCTGGCCTACCTGCAGCCCAACTGGGGCCTCACCGGCAGCATCTACGGCGACGAACTCACCCGCAACCTGGCCCAGGGCAAGGGCTTCGGCGTGCGCGGCTACTTCGCGCCCATCAACGAATCCAACCACTTCCTGCACCTGGGCCTGTCCTACAACGACTTCGAGGCCGAAGACGCCAACGGCAACCCGTCGGCCCGCTTCCGCGTGCGTCCGGACGCCGACCTGGCCACCGTGCGCCTGGTGGACACCGGCAACTTCGCCGACGCCGACTCCATCGCCACCACCGGCGTGGAAGGCGCCTACGTGAACGGCCCCATCAAGATCCAGGCCGAGTACATGAGCTCGGACATCAGCCGCGACGTGGCGGCCGACTTCACCGGCACCAGCGGCTATGTGTACGGCGTGTACAACCTCACGGGCGAGTCCTGGGGCTACAAAAATGGCGTCATCACCACCGTGCTTCCGGACGACCCGGCCGGCGGCATGTGGCAGCTGGGCCTGCGCTACGACACCGTGGACCTGGACGACGGCCTGGTCCAGGGCGGCACCGAGGACAACTGGACGGTCGGCGTGAACTGGTACTGGCGCTCGAACTACAAGTTCTCGGCCAACTACGTCTTCATCAATTCCGACCGCCAGGGCCTGGACCAGAGCCCGAACGTGTTCGAGCTGCGCGCCCAGTTCTACTGGTAAGCCCGCCTGAACGGCGCCCGGCCCCGCCGGGCGCCGGACGCACCGCGGCGCGAAATGTAACCGCGCTGTCACATTCGTCATAAATCATGTGCCTGCCCTCCGGACCGCCGCCCTCCCCCGCGGCTCCGGCGGGCCCCCTCTTCCAAGGAGTCGACCGTGTTCAGCTCGATCAAGATGAATTCCCGGATTGCCGTCCTCGCCGTCGCGGCGGTGCTCGGCACCTCCGTCCAGGCCGCCGAAATCACCGGCGCCGGCGCTTCGTTCGTGTTCCCGGCCATGTCCAAGTGGTCGGCCGACTACAACGCCGCCACCCAGAACCGCGTCAACTACCAGTCCATCGGTTCGGGCGGCGGCATCGCCCAGATCAAGGCGGCCACGGTGGACTTCGGCTCGTCCGACGCCCCGCTCAAGGCCGAAGACCTGGCCGCCAGCGGCCTGTTCCAGTTCCCCTCGGTGTCCGGCGGCATCGTGCCGGTGGTCAACATCCCAGGCCTGGAAATGGGCAAGATCCGCTTCACCGGCCCGATCCTGGCCGACATCTTCCTGGGCAAGGTCACCAACTGGAATGACCCGGTGATCGCCGCGGTGAACCCGGGCCTCACCCTGCCGGACCTGCGCATCACCGTCGTGCACCGCTCGGACGGCTCGGGCACCACCTTCAACTGGGTCAACTACCTGTCCAAGGTGAGCGTGGCCTGGCGCGAGAAGGTTGGCGAAGGCACCTCGGTGCGCTGGCCGGTGGGCGTGGGTGGCAAGGGCAACGAAGGCGTTGCCGCTTACACCAAGCAGATCAAGGGCGCCATCGGCTACGTCGAACTGTCGTACGCGCTGGTGAACAAGCTCAACTACGCCGCGGTGCGCAACCGCGCCGGCAACTTCATCGTGCCGTCCAACGAGTCCATCGCCGCCGCGGCCGCCAGCGCCGACTGGGCCAGCGCCAAGGACTTCTCGCTGGTGATCACCGATGCCCCGGGCGCCGACGCGTATCCGATCTCGGCCACCAACTTCATCCTGATGCACAAGCAGCCCAAGAACCCGGCCTCCAGCAAGCAGACCATCGAGTTCTTCACCTGGGTGTACGCCAACGGTGACGACGCGGCCACCAAGCTCGGCTACGTGCCGCTGCCGGACGCGCTGGTCACCCAGATCGAAGCCTACTGGGCCCAGAACGCCAACTAATCCAACGTCGTACCCGCCGCGCGCGCCCCCGGGCGCGCGCGGCTGTATCCGGGCCCCGGCCCGCGCCAACGCCATCGAGTGAGCATTCCATGCCAGCTGCCGCCGCCCAAGCACCCGCCGCCCCAAGACTCCTGGACAACCTCGGCGACTGGCTGTTCCGCAACATCGTCGCGGTGGCCGGCTGGTTCGTACTGATCACGCTGGTGCTGGCCGCGTTCTCCATGTACTGGGGCGGCCGCGAAGCCTTCTCCGAGTTCGGCTTCGGCTTCCTGGTGTCCACGCAGTGGGACCCGGTGCGCGAGCAGTACGGCGCGCTGGTGGCCATCTACGGCACCCTGGTCACCACGGCCATCGCCATGATCATCGCGGTGCCGGTGAGCTTCGGCATCGCCCTGTTCCTCACCGAAGTGGCGCCTTCCTGGATCCGCCAGCCGCTGGGTTCGGCCATCGAACTGCTGGCCGGCATTCCTTCCATCATCTACGGCATGTGGGGCCTGTTCGTGCTGGCGCCGCTGCTGGGCAACCACGTCTACCCCTGGGTGGACGAGCACCTGGGCCCGTGGCCGGTGCTGGGCGCGCTGTTCCGCGGCCCGCCGCTGGGCATCGGCATGCTCACGGCCGGCATCGTGCTGGCCATCATGGTGATTCCGTTCATTTCCTCGGTGATGCGCGAAGTGTTCCTCACCGTGCCCACGCGCCTGAAGGAGTCGGCCTACGCGCTGGGCTCCACCACCACCGAAGTGGTGTGGGACATCGTGCTGCCCTACACGCGCTCGGCGGTGATCGGCGGCGTCTTCCTGGGCATGGGCCGCGCGCTGGGCGAAACGATGGCCGTCACCTTCGTGCTCGGCAACGCCCACCGCATCAGCGCCTCGCTGCTCGAGCCGGGCAACTCCATCGCCGCCAGCGTGGCCAATGAATTCGCCGAGGCCACCACGCCCATGTACCAGTCGGCGCTTTTGGCGCTGGGCTTCCTGCTGTTCGTGGTGACCTTCGTGGTGCTGTCCATCGCCAAACTCATGCTGATGCAGCTCAAGAAGCGGGAGGGCAAATAATGGCCACCGTCGCCGACCGACTGTTCCTCCGCCGCCGCATCGTCAACGGCGTCTCGCTGGTGCTCTCGGGCCTGGCCACGCTGTTCGGCATGTTCTGGCTGGTGTGGATCCTCTGGACCACGTTCACCAAGGGCGTGGACGCGATGAGCCTGCAGCTGTTCACCGAGATGACCCCGCCCCCGGGCCAGGACACCGGCGGCCTGCTCAACGCCATCGCCGGCAGCCTGCTGATCAGCGGCCTGGCGGTGCTGATGGGCGCGCCCATCGGCGTGGCGGCCGGCACCTACCTGGCCGAGTACGTGAACCACCGCAAGCTGGGCGAGGTCATCCGCTTCGTCAACGACATCCTGCTGTCGGCGCCGTCCATCGTGCTGGGCCTGTTCGTGTACACCGTGGTGGTGCGCACCACGGGCGGGTTCTCGGGCTTCGCGGGCGCGGTGGCCCTGGCCTTCATCGTGCTGCCGGTGGTGGTGCGCACCACCGACGAAATGCTGCAGCTGGTGCCGACCCAGATGCGCGAGGCGGCCCTTTCCCTGGGCATCCCGCAGTGGAAGGTCACCACCCAGATCCTCTACCGCGCCGCGGCGCCGGGCGTGCTGACCGGCATCCTGCTGGCGCTGGCCCGCATCAGCGGCGAGACCGCGCCGCTGCTGTTCACCGCCTTCAACAACCAGTACTGGAGCACGGACATGACCGGCGCAGTGGCCAACCTGCCCGTCACCATCTTCCAGTTCGCGCTCAGCCCGTTCGAGTACTGGAACAAGCTGGCCTGGGCCGGCGCCTTCCTGATCACGGTGTTCGTGCTGCTGGTCAGCATCACCGCCCGCTTTTTCCTGCTGCGCAAGAAGATGAGCCATGACTGACCTTTCGATCGCCATCAATACCTCCGTGCCGGCCGCCGCCGAGCTGGCGCCCCGCGCCGCCAAGCTGTCGGCCCGCAGCCTCGCCTTCCACTACGGCGACTTCAAGGCCATCAAGGACATCAACCTGGACGTGCCCGAGAAGCGCGTCACGGCGCTGATCGGCCCCTCGGGCTGCGGCAAGTCCACGCTGCTGCGCATCTTCAACCGCATCTATTCCATCTACCCGGGCCAGCGCGCCAGCGGCGAGGTGATCCTGGACGGCGAGAACATCCTCGACCCCAAGTACCCGCTCAACAAGCTGCGCAGCAAGGTCGGCATGGTGTTCCAGAAGCCGGTGCCGTTCCCGATGTCCATCCACGACAACATCGCCTACGGCATCGGCCATTACGAAAAGCTGTCCAAGGCCGACATGGCCGTGCGCGTGGAAGTAGCGCTGCGCCAGGCCGCGCTCTGGGACGAGGTGAAGGACAAGCTCAAGCAGAACGCGCTGGGCCTGTCCGGCGGCCAGCAGCAGCGCCTGTGCATCGCCCGCGCCGTGGCACTGAAGCCCGAGGTTATCCTGTTCGACGAACCCACCTCGGCGCTCGACCCGATCGCCACCGGCAAGATCGAGCAGCTAATCGCCGAGCTCAAGCAGCAGTTCACCATCCTCATCGTCACCCACAACATGCAGCAGGCGGCGCGCTGCTCGGACTACACCGCCTTCATGTACCTGGGCGAGCTGGTCGAGCACGGCGTCACGTCCACACTCTTCACCAAGCCGACCAAGCAGCAGACCGAAGACTACATCACCGGCCGCTTCGGCTAACCCAGGGCATTCCAATGACCGACCATATCGTCAAGAGCTACGACAACGAGCTCAAGCGCCTAGACGGCGAGATCCAGCGCATGGGCGAACTGGCCATCAGCCAGCTCGACGCGGCCATCGACGTGCTGCAGCGCCGCGACAGCGCCGCCGCCATGCGCGTGGTGGCCAACGACGACGCCATTGACGCGCTGGAGCACGAAGTCAGCCACGACGTGCTGCGCCTGCTGGCGCTGCGCCAGCCGATGGCGCGCGACCTGCGCGAAGTGTATGCGTCGCTGCGCATTTCCTCGGACATCGAACGCATCGGCGACTACGCCGCCAACGTGGCCAAGCGCTCGATGGTGCTCAACCAGACCGCGCCGGTGTCGGCGGCCCGCGGCCTGCCGGCGCTGGCCAAGCTGGCCAACACCCTGGTGCGCGACGCGCTGGACGCCTACCGCAGCCGCGACGCCGACCGCGCCATGGCCGTGCGCGGCCGCGACGCCGAGGTGGACGCCGAGTACACCGGCCTGTTCCGCGAACTGCTGACTTACATGGCCGAAGACCCGCGCCAGATCACCGCCTGCACCCACCTGCTGTTCATCGCCAAGAACATCGAGCGCATCGGCGACCACGCCACCAACATCGCCGAGAACACCTGGTTCCTCGTGCACGGCGAACAGCCCCAGGGCGAGCGCGAAAAGCGCGACACCACCGCCCAGTAACCCCCCGGGAAAATGTACCAGGTACATTTTCCCGGATGTCCGGCCCCCGCCCCGGGGCTGCATGAAAATGTACCTGGTACATTTTCCCTGCCTTCACGCCCGGGTGGCTGCCCGCCCCCCGGCCCTTGGGGTAAACTGCGGGGGCTCAATGCGTGGTGCGGGAGAGGCTGGCCAAGGCCAGCGCCGAAGGCGTAACGCCCGTAATCGCTCAGGAACCCGGAACCGTACCGCGCGAGCAACTCTGGAGAGACCGGAACCAGCCGGCGCCGAAGGGGCATGGGCACCACGCCCAAAACTCTCAGGCAAAAGGACAGAGGGGCACCCCGCGCATCCGTGCGCGGCCCTCCCCTATGCCCCGGACCGCCCATGAACCGCGAAAGCCTGAGCCAGCTCGAGCAGCACGACGCCTTCCTCGAACGCCACATCGGCCCCAACGACGCCGAAATCGCGCACATGCTGCGCGTGGTGGGCCACGAGTCCCTGGACGGCCTGACCGACGCCATCGTGCCGGCCAGCATCAAGTCGCCGGGCCCGCTGGCCCTGCCCGCGCCGGTCACCGAAGTCGAGGCCATCGCCAAGATCCGGCGCATCGCCGACAAGAACCAGGTCTTCCGCAGCTTCATCGGCCAGGGCTACTACGGCACCCACACGCCCAACGTCATCCTGCGCAACATCCTCGAGAACCCCGCCTGGTACACCGCCTACACCCCCTACCAGGCCGAGATTTCCCAGGGCCGCATGGAAGCGCTGATCAACTTCCAGACCATGTGCGCCGACCTGACCGGCATGGAGATCGCCAACGCCTCCCTGCTGGACGAAGCCACCGCCTGCGCCGAGGCGATGACGCTGGCCAAGCGCTCCGCCAAGTCCAAATCCAACACCTTCCTGGTCTCGGGCGATATCCATCCGCAGTCCCTGGAAGTGCTGCACACCCGCGCCGAACCGCTGGGCATCACCGTGGAAGTGGCGCGCGCCACCGACGCCTTCCACGCGGCGCTCGCCAAGGGCGACTACTTCGGCGTGCTGGCGCAGTACCCCGCATCCAGCGGCTGGATTGCCGACTGGAGCCGTGACGCCGAAGCCATCCATGGCCACGGCGCCCTGTTCGTCGTCGCCACCGACCTGCTGGCCCTGACCCTGCTCAAGTCGCCGGGCGAGATGGGCGCCGACATCGTGGTCGGCAACACCCAGCGCTTTGGCGTGCCGTTCGGATTCGGCGGCCCGCACGCCGCCTTCATGGCCTGCAAGGACGCCTTCAAGCGCTCGATGCCGGGCCGCCTGATCGGCGTCTCGATCGACGCCGAAGGCAAGCCGGCCTACCGCCTCACCCTGCAGACGCGCGAACAGCACATCCGCCGCGAGAAGGCCACGTCCAACATCTGCACCGCGCAGGTGCTGCTGGCGGTGATGGCGTCCATGTATGCCGTCTACCACGGCCCCGAGGGCCTGACCCGCATCGCCCGCCGCACGCACCGCCTCACCGCGATCCTGGCCGCCGGCCTGCGCGAGCTGGGCCACACCGTGGTGCACGGCACGGCCTTTGACACCCTGTGCATTGACGCGGGCGCCGGCGCGGCCACCGTGCTCGAGCGCGCCCAGGCCCACCGCATCAACCTGCGCGTGCGCGGCAACGGTTCCCTCTGCGTTTCGCTGGACGAAACCACCACGCGGGCCGACATCGCCACGCTGTGGCGCGTGTTCGCCCCGTCCGACGACGCCGCGCTGCCCTCCGTGGACGCACTGGACGCCACCGCGCCCGACCTGATCCCGGCCGAACTGCGCCGCACCAGCGCCTTCCTCACCCACCCGGTGTTCAACACCCACCACAGCGAACACGAACTGCTGCGCTACATGCGCGCCCTGTCCGACAAGGACCTGGCCATGGACCGCACCATGATTCCGCTGGGAAGCTGCACCATGAAGCTCAACGCCACCGCCGAGATGATCCCGGTCACCTGGCCCGAGTTCGGCAACCTGCACCCGCTGGCGCCGGCCGCGCAGGCCGAGGGCTACCGCCAGCTGATCGACGAGCTGGAGGCCATGCTGGTGGAGTGCACCGGCTACGACACCGTCAGCCTGCAGCCCAACTCCGGCGCGCAGGGCGAATACGCCGGCCTGCTGGCCATCCGCGGCTACCACCGCAGCCGCGGCCAGGCCCACCGCGACATCTGCCTGATCCCCGACTCGGCCCACGGCACCAACCCGGCCAGCGCGCAGATGTGCGGCATGACCGTGGTGGTCACCAAGACCGACGCCAACGGCAACGTGGACGTGGAAGACCTGCGCCGCGCCGCCGAGAAGTACAGCGACCGCCTGGCCGCGCTGATGGTCACCTACCCGTCCACGCACGGCGTGTTCGAAGAAGACATCGTGCAGATCTGCGACATCATCCATTCGCACGGCGGCCAGGTGTACACCGACGGCGCCAACATGAACGCCCTGGTGGGCGTGGCCAAGCCCGGCAAGTGGGGCTCGGACGTGTCGCACCTGAACCTGCACAAGACCTTCTGCATCCCGCACGGCGGCGGCGGCCCGGGCG
>DAORUD010000014.1:0-32370 GCA_035433005.1 Arenimonas sp.
CCTGGCCGGCGAGATGTATCCCGACCAGTCGCTGTATCCGGCCAACTCGGTGCCGCAGGTGGTCAAGCGCATCAACAACACCCTGCTGCGCGCCGACCAGCTGCACCACGCCGAAGGCGACGACACCATCGATTTCCTGCAGCCGATCGTGGCCGACGCCGAGGCCGGCTTCGGCGGCGTGCTCAACGCCTACGAGCTGATGAAGGCGATGATCGAGGCCGGCGCCGCCGGCGTGCACTTCGAGGACCAGCTGGCCTCGGTGAAGAAGTGCGGCCACATGGGCGGCAAGGTGCTGGTGCCCACCCAGGAAGCGGTGCAGAAGCTCATCGCCGCGCGCCTGGCCGCCGACGTCTCCAACGTGCCCACCCTGGTGATCGCGCGCACCGACGCCGAGGCCGCCGACCTGCTCACCAGCGACGTGGACCCGAACGACGCGCCGTTCTGCACCGGCGAGCGCACCGTGGAAGGCTTCTACAAGACCCGCCCGGGTATCGACCAGGCCATCAGCCGCGGCCTGGCCTACGCGCCCTACGCCGACCTGGTGTGGTGCGAGACCGGCAAGCCCGACCTCGCGTTCGCGAAGAAGTTCGCCGAGGCCATCCACGCCAAGTTCCCGGGCAAGATGCTGGCCTACAACTGCTCGCCGTCCTTCAACTGGAAGAAGAACCTCGACGACGCCACCATCGCCAAGTTCCAGATCGAGCTGGGCAAGATGGGCTACAAGTTCCAGTTCATCACCCTGGCCGGCTTCCACTCGCTCAACTACTCCATGTTCAACCTGGCCTACGGCTATGCCCGCAGCCAGATGAGCGCCTTCGTGGAGCTGCAGGAAAACGAGTTCGCCGCGGCCGAGAAGGGCTTCACCGCGGTCAAGCACCAGCGCGAGGTCGGCACCGGCTACTTCGACTCGGTCACCCAGGCCATCCAGGGCGGCACCAGCTCCACCACGGCGCTCAAGGGTTCGACCGAGGAAGAGCAGTTCCACGGCGAGGCCAAGGCGGCCGCGGCCTGACGCCATCGGGATGCGCGCCCCGGCCGCCGCCGTCCGGCGACGGCCGCGGCATGCGCCCGGCATCCGCGACGCGGGTCGCTGTTTCCTTCACCCCGGCTTGGATACACTCGGGGCAGTCCCTGGTTCGAGTAGTCCGTGATTTCAGCCGATCTCCCCGGCAGCCTGGCGGTCGCCGCGCAAAGCGGCGGCCCCGACTGCCGACTGCCCTCGCAGCTGTCACCCGAAGAGTTCCGCATCCTGGCGGCCGCCGGCGTCAGCCGCGCCGTGCTGCCCGGGGAAGAACTCTTCCGCCGCGGCGAATCGGCCCAGAGCATGTTCCTGATCGACACCGGCGAAGTGCGGCTCGGCTTTGACGACGGCCTGGCCGACAAGCTGCTGGGCCCGGGCCAATACTTCGGCGAACTGGCGGTGTTCATCGGCCGGCACCAGCGCTTCGCGCGCGCGGTGGCCGAATCCCCCGGCGTGCTCTACGAAATCACCCAGGCCGCGTTCCAGGGCCTGGTGGACCGCGATCCCGCCCAGGTGGCGCGCTTCATGCAGCGCAGCTTCGCCTACCTGGTGGCCGGCGAGCACCAGCTGGTGCAGCACCTCAAGCGCCGCAACGAAGACCTGATGCAGACCCTGGACACCCTGCGCCAGACCCGCACCGAACTCACCGTCGCCCAGCAGCTGGTGCGCACCGACGACCTGACCGGCCTGGCCAACCGCCGCGGCCTGTACCGCTTCCTGGACGAACTCGGCCGCCAGGACCTCACCGACCTCAAGCTGGCGCTGCTGCTGGTGGACATAGACCACTTCAAGCAGATCAACGACCGCAGCGGCCACCTGGCCGGCGACGCCGCCCTGCGCGCCTGCGCCGAGGAAGTCCGGCGCATGGCCGGCCCGCTGGAATTGCCCTGCCGCTTGGGTGGCGACGAATTCGCCCTGGTGCTGCGGGTGAGCGACGACGGCGAGCTGGCCAACCGGGCCCTGGGCCTGATGAGCGCCATCCGCAGCCTGCGCCTGCCCAGCCTGCGCGAACACCGCCTCTCGGTCAGCATCGGCGGCGCTTTTTGCCACGACCCTGGCGGCTGGTCGAACTGGTACAGCCAGGCCGATCGCGCCCTGTACGAGGCCAAGCGCCAGGGCGGCGACCACTGGCGCCTGGCGCGCTGAGCCGGTGGCCGGGGTCGCGCGGGGGGCGCGTTCACCCCTGAAAGACGGCTGTGGCACCCCCTGAATGGACGCTTCCGAGCCCCGCAACGGCCCACCCCTGAACACGGCACCGGTCACGCCGATGCTGCGTACGGTGCTGCTGTGCGACATCGTTGAATCCACCGCCCTGATCGAGCGCCTGGGTGACCTGCGCGCCGTGGCCCTGCTCAAGCGCCACGACCAGTTGCTTCGCCAGCTGATGGAGCTGTGCCACGGCCAGCTGATCGACAAGGCCGACGGCGTGCTGGCCCTGTTCGAACGGCCGATCCAGGCCCTGGACTTCGCCCTGCGCTACCAGCGCGGCCTGCGCGAGCTGGGCGCCCTGGAGGGCCTGGACCTCAAGGCCCGCATCGGCCTGCACGTGGGCGATGTGATGACCTGGGCCAACGAGCCCAAGGACGTGCTGGCCGGCGCCAAGGCCTTCGAAGTGGAGGGCCTGGCCAAGCCGGTGGCCGCGCGCCTGATGAACCTGGCGCTGCCCGGCCAGATCCTGATGTCGGGCATGGCCCAGAACCTGTGCCATCGCGCCATGGGTGAACTGGGCGCGGCCGGCACCCACCTGCGCTGGCTGATGCACGGCCGCTACAACTTCAAGGGCGTGCCGGCGCCGATGCTGGTGCATGAGGTGGGCGAGCCGGGCCTGTCGCCGCTGCGAGCGCCCGACTCGGGACCCAAGGCCTGGCGCGAGCTGCCGATCTGGCGCCGGCCTCCGATGCTGGCGCTGGAAGTGATCCTGGTCGCGGCGCTGGGGCTGGGCCTGTTCTGGACGGCCTTCCGCAGCCCGCCGGCCATCGCCTTCGCCGAGCGCGACTGGGTGGTGGTGGCCGACCTGCAGAACCGCACCGGCGAGGAACTGTTCGACGAATCGCTGGACACCGCACTGCGCGTGGGCCTGGAACAGTCGCGCTACGTGAACCTGATTTCCGACCTGCAGATTGACCGTGCCCTGGAGCGCATGCAGCGCCAGGGCCAGGCGGTCGACCGCCAGCTGGCCGCCGAGCTGGCCCTGCGCGAGGGCGCCAAGGCGGTGATCCTTCCCACGCTGGCCGAAGTGGGCGGCGTGGTGCGGGTGAGCCTGGAAGTGGTGGATCCCAACAGCGGCGTCACCGTCTACAGCGAGAGTGCCGACGGCGCGAACTCGGACGACGTGCTGCCGGCGCTGGATGTCGCGCTGGCGAAGGTTCGCGGCCGGCTGGGTGAAGCGGTGGGCAGCATCCAGGACACCAGCATGCCGCTGGAACAGGTGACCACCAGCGACCTGGAGGCGCTGCGCGCCTACTCGCTGGGCCTGCGTGCGCGCTACGAGTCCCGGCTGGGCGAGGCCGAATCGCTGTTCAGGCAGGCGGTGAAGCTGGACGAACAGTTCGCGATGGCCTACGTGCAGCTGGCCTTCATGCGCTACGTCGAGAACGATGCCGAAGGCACCCGCCGCTACGTGGCCCTGGCCGAAGCCCACCGCAGCCACCTGAGCCAGCGCGAGTCGCTGTTCCTGGACGGCGCGGCGGCCACGCTGGATTCGCCGGAGAAAGCGCTCCAGGCCTTCACCCTGCTGGCCAACCTGTACCCGGACGAGTTCCGCGCCCACAGCAACTTCGCGTACTTCGCCCACTACGACCTGATGCGCAGCGCCGACGGCCTGGCGATGATCGGCCCGGCGCTGGCGCCGCAGAATTCGCGTCGGGGCACGGCGCAGTACCTGGCCGGCGTGCTCAACCTGGCCCTGAACCGGTATGCGCAGGCCCAGGAGCACTTCGAACTGGCGGAATCGCTGGGCATCAGCGGCTTCAAGCGCGAGCACATCGAGACCTTCGTCGCGCAGCGCCGCTACGCCGAGGCGGCGCGCGAGCTGGCCACCCAGCGGGCCAGCGGTTCGGTGGCCACCGACATCGAGGCGCGACTGATCGAAATCACCCTGCCGCTGGACCGGGGCCGCCATGGCGACGCGCTGGCCGCGAGCCGCGCGCTGGAACAGGCCACGCAGGGCCCCGAGGTCGGTGACCTGACGCGATGGAACCAGGCCGGCATCACCCTGGCGCTGCGCAGCCTGGCGCCGGATGCCGACTTCGCCGCGGACCTGGCGGCCCATGCCCAGGCCCAGGCCGCGCGCCTGGAGGGTGCCGACAGCCTGCTGCGCCGGCACCTGGTGTTCCATTCCCTGGCCGCGGCCTGGATGGCCGCCAGCATCGGCGATACCGAGCTGGCGCGGAAAACGCTGGCGCTGGTGCGCGACGATCCGCTGGTGGCCGCCTATCCGCCCAATGCCGCCATGCTGCGTTCGGCCGACGCCGAGCTGGCCCTGGCCGGCGGTGACGCCGCCTCCGCGCTGGCCCTGCTGCCGGCCAAGGCCGACGCGCCGGGAGGCAGTTACTTCGAACGTGCCGTGTTGATGCGGGCCCAGGCGGCTGCGGAGCAGTGGGCGGAAGCGGCCGCCACGGCGGACTGGCTCGCCCGCAACCGGGGCCGCGCGTTTGCCGAAGGCACCAGCCTGGGCCAGTGGCAGGTGGTGAACGTGGCCGAAAGCACGCTGGCCCTGCGGGCTGCGGCCGAGTACCGCCGGAAGCGGGGCCAGTCGGTCGAGGCCGACGAGGCGCTGGCGGACTTCAAGGCCGCCTGGCCGGATGCGGACCGGCTTGCGCCGGTCCGGCATCGCTTCGGAAAACGCTGAGCCTTACTTCTTCGCGGCCACTTCCAGCGAGATCGGGTGCTGTGCGGCCTTTTCCGCCAGCAGCTGGGTGCGCAGCGCATCGCGGCTGGCCTTGATGGCCTCCTTGCTGGCCAGCTGGTTGACGGACATGCAGGCCCAGGCGCCGTCCTCCACGCCGGCGTCCCTGGCGGCGGCATGGCCCACCGAAGCGAGCGCCTGGCGCGGGTCCTTCTGGAACCGTGCGCGGAAGTCGTCATCGCTGGAGAGCTTGTCCAGCAGCGCGTCAACGGTGTCCTCGGAAAGCTTGAACGGCATGGTGTTTCCCCTGGTGGTGGTGCGGAAGGCCACCGTCGGCGGCGGCATGGGCGGGTTCGCCCGCGGTGATCGCCCGAACCGCCTGGGCGTCGCGCGGATCGCGGTTGCACCATAAACCGCCGCGATGTCACTGTCACCCGCCCACCTTTGCCGGAACCGCCCCATGCGCCTACGCCGTTGCCACCAGCTGATGGTGGAGTTGGACCAGGAGCCACGCTTCTCCTTCGCCAGCCTGCTCGAGGGTGGCGACGGGCTGGAAGCGCAGGTGCGATGGCTGGCCCGGGCGCCGCACCTGCTGGCGCCCGAGGCGGTGACGCTGGAGCAGCTGGCCGTGCTGCAGCGCGTTTCCCGCGACGACTGGGCGGAGCGGGGCGAGCTGGAGGCGCTGCACGGCGCGGCGGCCATCGGGTCGCTGCTGGCGCTGGGGCTGCTGATCGCCGAGGAGGGCGACGACCAGGCGCCGTGGCGCGCGCGCGACCAGGCCAGCCGCGACATCGCCTGGTGGCCGCTGGCGCTGGCCGCCCACGCGCACGGCGGATGGGGTGACGTGGACATCCAGGCCCGCAACGAGCGCGGCCTGATGCTGAGCAGCGAACAGATCGTCGAGGCCTTCGGCGCGGCGCCCGAGCCGGCCTACCGCCGTGCGCCCGACGCGGCGACGCTGCCGCTGGCCGCGCCCGTGCGCAGCGACTTCGACGCCCTGCTGGCGGCGCGCCGCACCTGCCGCAATTTCGACGGCGACGCGGTGCTGGGGCAGGCGCCGTTCGCCACGATGATGCGCCGCGTGTGGGGCGCCGTGGGCACCCGCGAGCTGGCGCCGGGCGCGGTGGCGGTGAAGAAGAGCAGCCCCGCCGGCGGCGGCCTGCACGCGGTGGAAGCCTATGTGCTGGTGCAGCGCGTGGAGGGCATCGCTCCCGGGATCTACCACTACCTGGCGATGGAGCACGCGCTGGAACCCCTGCGTGCCCTCACGGCCGACGAAGCCGCCGACCTGGCGCACCGGTTCGTCGCGGGGCAGAACTGGTTCAACAACGTGCCGGCGATGGTGGTGATGACTGCGCGCTTCGACCGCCTGTTCTGGAAATACCGCCGGCACACCAAGGCCTGGCGCGTGGTGCACCTGGACGTGGGCCACCTGTCGCAGACGATGTACCTGTCGGCCACCGAACTGGGGCTGGGCTGCTTCGTCACCGCGGCCATCAGCGACCGCGCGGTCGAGGAGGCCCTGGCGCTGCCGGCCCTGCGCGAAGGGCCGATCGCCCTGGTGGGGTTCGGCGTTCGCTCGGGCGAGATCACCACGATGGAGCTCGACGCGCTGGTGCCGGTGCAGCCGGCGCACCTGGCCGCGCCGTAACGGCGCGGGCGCGCTGCCGGCTCAGCCGGTTGCGTCCGGGTCGGTGGACGCGGGCGCTCGCGACAGGCCGTCGTCGCCCAGCACCAGCCACGGCGCGTGGCTGTCGTAGTACACGTGCAGCTGCGGTTCGCGGTCGACCGGGCCGTCGAAGTTGCTGCGCACGATGTGCAGCTCGCCGGGCCAGCGCTGCGAGCGGAAGAACAGCGTGCTGCCGCAGCGGGAACAGAAGCCGCGTTCGGCACCGGGCGTGGATTCGTACCAGCGCAGGCGCGCGTGCGCGTCGTGGATGTGCACCTGCGCGGCCTCGAAGCCCACCCAGGTCACCACCGGCGCACCGTGGGCGCGCTGGCACAGCGTGCAGTGGCAGTGCGCCACCCACTTCGTGGGCAGGTTGGCTTCGAACGACAGGTCGCCGCACAGGCAGGTGCCGCGGGTGGTGGTCATGGCCTCGCCCTCCGGTGGCCAGACTAGCTCAGGCGGGCGCGCCGTTGGCGGCGCCCCGGTCGAGCAGGCGGTAGCCCAGCGCCTCGGCCAGATGGGCGGTGGCGATGGCGTCGCTGCCGGCCAGGTCGGCGATGGTGCGGGCCACGCGCAGGATGCGGTGCATGGCGCGGGCGGAAAGCTGCAGCGATTCCATGGCGGCCTCCAGCAGCGCCTGGTCGCGGGCCTGCAGCCGGCAGTGGGCCTCGGTTTGCGCCTGGCTGAAGTGGGCGTTGAGCGTGCCTTCGCGCGCAAGCTGGCGTTCGCGCGCGGCCAGCACCCGTTCGCGCACGGGTTCGCTGGGTTCGCCGCGCGGGCTGTCGGGGCGCATGTCGTGCGGCGCCAGGCGCGGCACGGCCAGCTGCAGGTCAATGCGGTCCAGCAGCGGGCCCGACAGCCTGGCGCGGTAGCGCTGCACGCTTTCGGCGCTGCAGCTGCAGCGGCCCGAGGGGTCGCCGGCCCAGCCGCAGGGGCAGGGGTTCATGGCCGCCACCAGCTGGAAGCGCGCGGGGAAGTCCGACTGGCGTGCGGCGCGCGACACCGTCACCACGCCCGATTCCAGCGGCTGGCGCAGCACTTCCAGCGTGTGCCGGCCCCATTCGGCCAGTTCGTCCAGGAACAGTACGCCGTTGTGCGCCAGGGATATCTCGCCCGGCCGCGGGTTCGGGCCGCCGCCGGCGACGGCCACCGCGCTGGAGAGGTGATGCGGCGCGCGGAACGGCCGGCGCCGCCAGTGCGCCAGGTCAATGCCGCGGCCGCTGACGGAATGCACGGCGGCGGTTTCCAGCGCCTCGGCTTCGCTGGCCTCGGGCAGCAGGCCGGGCAGGCGCGAGGCCAGCAGCGTCTTGCCGCAGCCGGGCGGGCCGATCAGCAGCAGGTGGTGCGACCCGGCCGCGGCGATTTCCAGCGCGCGCCGCGCGGCCAGCTGCCCGCGCACGTCGGCCAGGTCGGGGTGGCGCGGCGGCTCCGCGCCCGCGGGCGCCGCCTGCGCCGGCGGCAGCGTCCTGAGCTGCTGCAGGTGCGCGCAGACTTCCAGCAGGGTGCGCGCCGTGCGCGCGTGCACCCCGGACGCCAGGGCGGCCTCGGGGCCGTTGGCGGCGGGAAGGATCAGCAGGCGCCCGGCCTGCGCCGCGGCGAGCGCGGCGGGCAGCACGCCGTCCACCGGCTTGAGTTCGCCGGTGAGCGCCAGTTCGCCCAGCAGCTCGACGTCCGCCAGCGCGGGCACGGGAATCTGGCCGCTGGCGGCCAGGATGGCCAGCGCGATGGCCAGGTCGTAGCGGCCACCCTCCTTGGGCAGGTCGGCGGGCGCCAGGTTGACCACGATGCGCCGCTGCGGGAACTCGAACTGCGCGTTCTGGATGGCGGCGCGCACGCGCTCGCGGCTTTCGCGCACGGCCGTCTCGGGCAGGCCCACCAGCGTGAAGTTGGGCAGGCCGCCGGCCAGATGCACTTCGACCCGGACGGCAGGCGCGTGCACGCCGGCCCGGGCGCGGCTGTGCGCCAGCGCCAGGTTCATGGGGAGCGGAGAACGCGGGGCTTAGTTCTTGCTGTCGCCGGGCGTGGCGAGCCGTGCCTCGAGCACGGTGAGCGCGCGCTCGAGCGCGTCGAGCTTTTCCCGGGTGCGCAGCAGCACCGCGCGCTGCACTTCGAACTCCTCGCGGGTGACGAGGTCGAGCTTGCCCAGGCCGGCCTGCAGCGTGGCCTTGAAGTTCTGCTCCAGGTCGGCGCGCGCGTCCTTGAGGCCGGGCGGCACGAGGTCGCCGAGCTTGCGGGCGAGGTCGTCGAGGTTCTTGAGGTCGATCATGGCGTGAGCTCCGTTGGACGCCTGCAGTGTGCGTCCGCGCCCGTGGCGGTGGTGTCGGGGATGTGGCCGGCGCGGCGTAGGAAACCGGCGCGAACCCGCGGCCTGGCCGCTTTCCATCGGGGCCCAACACTAGAACACGCCACGAACGAGCAATCAATCCGTCATCCGTGGGCCATGGTTCAGGTGCTCTCCCCCGAGTCCCCTTCCCTCAGCGCCAGGAGGCAATCCCCTATGGTTTCCGCAAAGCCGCACCACCCGCCCGGCCTCCGCGCCGCGCTTGTCCCCGCGCTGCTGCTTCCCGGCCTGGCCCAGGCCGCCCCGCCCGCCGTCAACACCGGCGACACCGCCTGGATGATCGTCGCCACCCTGCTGGTGCTGTTGATGACCCTGCCGGGCCTGGCCCTGTTCTACGCCGGCATGGTGCGCTCCAAGAACGTGCTGTCGGTGCTGATCCAGTGCTTCGCCATCACCGCCCTGGTCAGCGTGCTGTGGGTGGTCTACGGCTACAGCCTGGTGTTCGACACCGCGGGCATGGAAAAGGGCGTGGTCAACTTCAATTCCTTCGTGGGCGGGTTCGGCAAGGCCTTCCTGGCCGGGCTGGGCACCGACAGCCTGGTCTACGGCATCCCCGAAAGCGTGTTCATCACCTTCCAGATGACCTTCGCGGTCATCACGCCGGCCCTGATCGTGGGTGCCTTCGCCGAGCGCATGAAGTTCTCGGCGCTGCTGGTGTTCATGGCGCTGTGGTTCACCCTGGTCTACGCGCCCATCGCGCACATGGTGTGGAGCGGCGACGGCGGCCTGATGTGGGACTGGGGCGTGCTGGACTTCGCCGGCGGCACCGTGGTGCACATCAACGCCGGCATCGCCGGGCTGGTGGCGGCGCTGGTGCTGGGCAAGCGCAGGGGCTACCCGACCACCGCCATGCCGCCGCACAACCTGGGCTACACCGTCATCGGCGCCAGCCTGCTGTGGGTGGGCTGGTTCGGCTTCAACGCCGGCTCGGCGGTGGCGGCCAACGGCACGGCGGGCATGGCCATGCTGGTGACCCAGGTGGCCGCGGCCGCCGCGGCCCTGACCTGGATGTTCGTGGAGTGGGTGATCCACCGCAAAGCCAGCGTGCTGGGCATCGTCTCGGGCGCGGTGGCGGGTCTGGTGGCCATCACCCCGGCCTCGGGCACCGCGGGCCCGATGGGCGCGCTGGCCATCGGCGCGGCGGCGGGCCTGGTCTGCTTCGTGTTTTCCACCAGCGTCAAGCGCTCGCTGGGCTATGACGATTCGCTGGACGTGTTCGGCGTGCACGCGGTCGGCGGCATCGTCGGCGCCATCCTCACGGGCGTGTTCGCGGCGCCGGCGCTGGGCGGCTTCGGCACGGTCACCGACATCGGCGCCCAGGTCTGGATCCAGGCCAAGGGCGTCGGGTTCACCGTCATCTACACCGCCGTGGCCACGCTTGTCATACTCAAGGCCATCCAGTGGACGATCGGGCTTCGCGTGAGCGACGAGGCCGAGTCCGAGGGCCTCGACATCGCCCTGCACAACGAACGCGGTTACAACCTCTAAGCACCCGGGAGCGCACGATATGAAAATGGTCATGGCCATCATCAAGCCATTCAAGCTCGACGACGTCCGCGAGGCGCTCAGCGAGGTCGGCGTCACCGGCGTCACCGTCACCGAGGTCAAGGGCTTCGGCCGGCAGAAGGGCCACACGGAGCTCTATCGCGGCGCCGAATACGTCGTGGACTTCCTGCCCAAGATCAAGCTCGAGGTCGCCGTCACCACCGACCAGGTGGAGCGGGTGGTGGAAGCCATCCAGTCGGCGGCCAACACCGGCAAGATCGGCGACGGCAAGATCTTCGTCTACGAACTCGAGAAGGTGCTGCGCATCCGCACGGGCGAGCTGGACGGCGACGCGCTGTAGGGCGTCTTCCGGCACGGGAAGAAAGCCCCGCTTTCGCGGGGCTTTTTTCAGGGCAAGCCCGGGATGGCGATGCGTTCGATGCGCGCGCGGCAGTACGGGCAGCTCTCTGCGTTGTCGCCGTCGTCGAAGCGCAGGTCGTGGCCACAGCCGCGGCAGTCGATGGCCGCGTCGATCTCCAGCCGTCGGCCGCAGCCGTCGCAGATGGCGTGCTTCGCGCCCGGCAGCAGCACGAGGTCGGCGGTGCAGTGTCCGCAGTTGGCGTGGGTGGCGTTGACCGCGTCGGCGGTGACGTAGGTCTGGGCGAAACCGGTGCGCCGGAGCAGCGCGTCGGCGCTGGCGTCGTCGAGATAGGGCAGCCAGCCCTGCACGAACATGGCCAACGCCATGCGTTCCTGCAGGCGCGGCGGTGCGTTGTCGGGCGACGGCGGCAGCGTCGCCAGCACTTCGGCCGACTGGCCGTAGGCCAGCTGCGCGATCACCGCGTCGGCCATGGCGGCGAACCGGGCCGGGACCACCATGGCGCGGTTGCCCTGGGTCGTCCACGCCAGCGCCGCGACGGCGGCGTCGGTTGCGGCCGCCAGCTGGCGGGCCTTTTCATCGAAGGCCGCGAACGCAGCGGAGGCGGCCAGCCTGGCGACGTAGGCACGGCGGAACCCGGGGTCGGCGCAGCGCGGCGGCACGGCGTTCGGGCAGGCCTGGACCCAGGCGTCGAACAGCGAAACCTGCAGCGCGGTGTAGGCGGCGCGATCGCCGGCGTCGAAGGCGGCCTTGAGCGGCGCCGTCAGCTTCGCGACGAGCTTCTCGTAAACCGGGCCGGGCAGGCTGCGCGGCTGCTCGCAGGCCTTCCTGAAATCGTAGTCGGCGAGCGAGCCGCAGAAATCGCAGTACACATAAGCGGTCGGCGACGGGCGGGTCTTTGCGGCGCCGCAGCTTGGGCAGCGGCTCGCCAGGAACCTCGGCGTCGGGGCGCTGGTCACTCCCGGGCCTGCGCGGGGCTCAGTCGCCCAGCACGCGCGCCACGAACGGCGGCAGCGCCAGCGCGCCCTGGTGCACGTCGGCAGTGTAGTACTGGGTGTCGAAGCCCTTGGCGGCCGCGTCGGCCTTGCGGAACTGCGAGAGGTCGCGCGCTTCCTTGCTGGCGATGGTGCAGCTCCAGTAGCCGGTGGGGTAGCAGGGCTGCGGGAAGGGCAGGGTGCGGAAGCTGGTGAAGCCGGCTTCGGTCATCGCGTCGCGCATGTCCAGGATCAGCTGCATCAGCGCCAGCGGCGATTCGCTCTGCTGCACCAGCAGGCCGCCCGGGCGCAGCGCGGCCAGGCAGGTTTCGTAGAAGGCGCGGTTGAACAGGCCTTCGGCCGGGCCGACCGGGTCGGTGGAGTCGACGATGATCACGTCGATCGAGCCGGGCGCGGCGTTCTTCATGTAGGCGATGCCGTCGTCGAACATCACCGTGGCGCGCGGGTCGCCGTTGGATTCGCACAGCTCCGGGAAGTACTTCTCGGCCATGCGCGTCACCTGCTCGTCGATGTCGCACTGCACCGCGGTGCGCACGCCGGGGTGGCGCAGCACTTCGCGCAGGGTGCCGCAGTCGCCGCCGCCGATGATCACCACGTCCTTCGGGTCGGCGTGGGTGAACAGCGGCGCGTGCGCCATCATCTCGTGGTAGAAGAAATTGTCGCGCGTGGTCACCATCATGGCGCCGTCAATCAGCATGACGTTGCCCCAGTCGGTGCTCTCGTACATCTCGATCTTCTGGAACGGCGACTGCACTTCGTCCAGCTTGCGGGCCATGCGCAGGCCGAAGGCCGAGCCGGTGTGGTCGAAGTTCTCGTGCAGCCACGTCGGGGAAGAGGAAGTCATCGGTATTCCAGGAAGGTTCGTAGGCGAGGCCGCATTGTAGCGGATCGCGCTTTTCACCAAGGTTTCCGCCCCCGTCCGCCATCCGGGCTGAGCGAACATGAACCCATCCCCCCCGGGCGCTACAATGCGCGCCTCACCCGCCCCCGGAACCACGCCCATGCCCGCCTGGACGCTCGACCGCGCCCGCCACACCTACTCCATTCCCTACTGGAGCGAGGGCTACTTCGACGTGGACGCCGCCGGCCGCATGCTGGTGCTGCCGCGCGGCGCCGGCGGCCCCACCCTGGCCCTGCCCGAGGTGGTGGACCAGGCCACCGCCGCCGGCCTGAAGCTGCCGCTGCTGCTGCGCTTCTCCGACGTGCTGGGCGACCGCCTGGGCAAGCTGCAGGCCGCCTTCGGCCGCGCGATCGCCGAACTCGACTACCAGGGCGGCTACACGGCGGTGTACCCGATCAAGGTGAACCAGCACCGCGGCGTGGCCGGCGAGCTGGCCGCCGCGGGCGGCGCGGGCTTTGGCCTGGAGGCCGGCTCCAAGCCCGAACTCATGGCCGTGCTGGGCCTGGCCAAGCCCGGCAGCCTGGTCATCTGCAACGGCTACAAGGACCGCGAGTTCATCCGCCTGGCCCTGATCGGCCGCAAGCTGGGCCTGCAGACCTACATCGTGATCGAAAAGCCGTCCGAACTGGCGATGGTGATCGAGGAGTCGAAGGCGCTGGGCGTGCGGCCGGGCCTGGGCGTGCGCCTGCGGCTGGCCTCGCTGGGCGCCGGCAAGTGGCAGAACAGCGGCGGCGACAAGGCCAAATTCGGCCTCTCGCCGCGCCAGGTGCTCGACCTGGTGGAGCGGCTGAAGGCCGCCGACATGCTCGATTCGCTCGAGCTGCTGCACTTCCACATGGGCTCGCAGATCTCCAACGTGCGCGACATCGCCAACGGCATGCGCGAGGCGGTGCGCTTCTTCGTCGAACTCACCAAGATGGGCCTGGGCATCCGCTACATGGATTCCGGCGGCGGCCTGGGCGTGGACTACGAAGGCACGCGATCGCGCGGCTTCTGTTCGATGAACTACGGCCTGGACCAGTACGCCCACACCCTGCTGCAGCCGCTGGCCGAAGCCTGCGCCGAGCACGGCATCGCCCCGCCCATGATGGTGACCGAGGCCGGCCGCGCCATGACCGCGCACCATGCGGTGATGGTGGTGAACGTGTCGGAAGTCGAGCGCGCGCCCGAGGGCCGCGTGCCCGCCGCGCAGCCCGGCGAACCCGCCGCCGTGCGCCACCTGCGCGAAACCCACGCCGCGCTGGACGAGCGCCCGGCGCTGGAGCTCTACCACGAGGCCCAGCACCACCTCGCCGAAGGCCAGGCGCTGTACGCGCTGGGCCAGCTCACGCTTGAACAGCGCGCGCTGCTCGACGACCTGTTCTACGCCATCGCCCAGGCCGTGCGCACCCGCCTCACCGGCGAGGAGCGCAGCCACCGCGACGCGCTGGACGAACTCAACGAGCGCCTGGTGGACAAGTACTTCGTCAACTTCTCGGTGTTCGAATCCATCCCCGACGTATGGGCGATCGACCAGGTGTTCCCGATCGTGCCGATCGCGCGCCTGGACGAGGCGCCCGACCGCCGCGGCGTGATCGCCGACCTCACCTGCGACTCCGACGGCCGCATCGACACCTACGTCGAATCCGAGGCGCTGGACACGTCGCTGCCGCTGCACAGCCCGCGCGAAGGCGAGAGCTACCGCCTGGGCGTGTTCATGGTGGGCGCGTACCAGGAGACGCTGGGCGACATCCACAACCTGTTCGGCGACACCGACACCGCCAACGTGCAGCTCGACGCCGGCGGCGGCTATTGCGTGACGCGCCAGCGCAAGGGCGACACCACCGACGTGATGCTGGACTACGTGGGCTACGACCTGGCCGAGCTGCGCTCGATCTACCGCGCCCGGGTGGACGCCGCGGCGCTGGCGCCGGCCGAGGCCTCGGCGCTGCTGGTGGCGCTGGAGGCGGGCCTGACCGGCTACACCTACCTGCACGAGGAACACGCGCACGGAGGCCAGGCATGAAGGCCGGGTTCATTGGCCTGGGCGCGATGGGCGCGCCGATGGCGGGCCACCTGGCCGCCAAGGGCCTGCTGGACGTGGTGGACAACCGCACGCGCAACAAGGCCGACGCGCTGGCCGCGCAGCTGGGCGTGCGGGCGGCCGCCACCCACGCCGATTTCGCCGGCTGCGACGTGGTGGCGCTGTGCGTGTCCATGGACGCCGACGTGCTGCAGCAGGCCGCCGCGCTGGCCGCCGTGCTCAGGCCCGGCAGCGTGGTGGTGGACCACTCCACGGTGTCGGTGGCCACCGCGCGCAAGGCGCAGGCGCTGCTCGCCGCCAACGGCATCGGCTTCCTGGACGCACCCGTGTCGGGCGGCGTGGAAGGCGCGCGCAACGGCAGGCTGTCGGTGATGGTGGGCGGCGACGCGGCTGACCTTGAAATCGCCCGCCAGGCGCTGGACGCCTACGCCGCGCGCATCACCCACATGGGCGACACCGGCAGCGGCCAGGCCACCAAGGCCGTGAACCAGGTGCTGGTGGCCGGCATCAACGAAGCGGTGTGCGAGGGCCTGGCCCTGGGCGAGAAGCTGGGCCTGGACCCGGCCAAGCTGCTGCCCACGCTGATGGCCGGCGCCGCCGCCAACTGGTTCCTCGACAAGCGCGGAGCGACGATGCTGGCGGGGCAGTTCACGCCCGGCTTCAAGTGCGGGCACCTGCTCAAGGACCTCACCATCGTGCAGGGCATGGCCAACGACGTGGGCCTGCACTCGAGCGTGATCGAAATGGCCCGCGACCACTACGCCCAGCTGGTGCTGCGCGGCGAGGCCGATTCGGACACCTCCGCGCTCATCCTGCTCAAGCGCGGCTGATCAGCCCGGGCCGCGCGACGCCCACGCCAGCCCGGCGTCGTAGTCCATGAACAGCTGCAGGAAGTGCAGGCCCAGGTTGCCGCACTGGATGGCGTAGAACTCGAAGTCGCCGCGCTTGGGCGAGGCGGGCGAGGCCACGATGGCAATGCGCAGGTCGTGGCCGAAGCCCAGGTCCTGCACGCGCTGGGGCATGTCGAAGATGTCCGCGGCGCCCAGGTCGGGCAGCATGCGGCGGTGGTCCACCAGGAAGCGCGACGTGGCGTGGATGCGGCCGGCGGCGATGGCGTCGCGGGTGAGCTGGCGCAGGTCCTCGCGGCCCAGGGTGCCTTCGCTGGTGATCCGCACGAGTCGGTGCCCGGGAAGATATTCGACCAGCCAGCCCATGCTGCCCCCTTTCCCGCGTGAGCTTACTGCGCCCGGATCGCCGCCGCTTCGATGCCGTTGTCGCCGAGCGTCTTCTTGGCCGCGGCCAGCGCGCCGGCGTTGGCGTAGGGGCCCAGGCGGACGCGGTACACGGTGCTGCCGGCGACTTCGGCCGACTCCACCCGCGCCAGTTCACCGGTGAGGGCGATACGCGCCTTGAGCGCCTCGGCGTCGGCCGAGGAGCGGAACGCGCCGGCCTGGATGAGATAGCGCACGGTTTCGACGTTGGCCGGCACCTCGGCGTCCACCGGCTTTTCCGCTTCGGCCTGCGCCAGCGCCGGCAGGTCGGCGTCGGGAATGATGACTTCCTTGTCGCGCAGCACGTCGTAGAAATCGTACTTGGGCTTCTTCGGCTCGGGCGCCGCGCGCTGGGCCAGCGGCTCCTCCGACGGCGCCGGGGCGCGCGCCTCGGGGTTGGGCTGGGGCAGCACGCTGCCGTCCTGGCCCCAGTAGCCCTTGATGAACAGCACCACGGCAATGGCCAGGCCGCCCAGCACGCCCACCAGCAGCCAGACCCAGCCGGGCGTTCCGCCGCCGCCGTTGCGGCGGGCCTGTTTCTTCGGTGCGCGTCTTGCCATTACATGGTCTCCGGGGCGGACACGCCCAGCAGGGCCAGGCCGTTGGCCAGCACCTGCTGGGTGGCCTTGCTCAGGCCCAGGCGCGCGTTGCGCAGCTCTTCGTCGGGCACGAGGATGGGCTGGGCGTTGTAGAAGGCGTGGAAGGCGGCGGCCAGCTCGCGCAGGTAGTTGGCCAGCACCTGCGGCGCGCGGCTTTCGGCGGCGGCCTCGATCACTTCCGGGTAGCGCATCAGTTCGTCCAGCAGCTCGTCCTCGTGCGGCTGCACCAGGCGCTGGCGCGCGGCTTCGGCGGCGCTGCGGTTGTAGCTGAGCTGCTTCTCGGCCAGCTGGCGGAACAGCGACGACACACGGGCGTGGGCGTACTGGATGTAGTACACCGGGTTTTCGTTCGAGCGGCTCTTGGCCAGGTCGAGGTCGAAGTCCAGGTGCTGGTCGTTGCCGCGCATCACGTAGAAGAAGCGCGCCGCGTCGGTGCCCACTTCCTCGCGCAGCTCGCGCAGGGTGACGAAGCTGCCGGCGCGGGTGGACATCTGCACGCGCTCGCCGCCGCGGAACAGGATGGCGAACTGCACCAGCTGGATCTCGATGCGGCCCGGGTCCAGGCCCAGGCCCTTCGCCGCGGCCTTCAGGCGGGCGATGTAGCCGTGGTGGTCGGCGCCGAAGATGTACAGCGCCCGCTCGAACCCGCGCTCGAACTTGCTCAGCAGGTAGCCCAGGTCCGACGCGAAGTAGGTGGTGACGCCGTTCTCGCGCACCACCACGCGGTCCTTGTCGTCGCCGAAGGCGGTGGCGCGGAACCAGGTGGCGCCCTGGTCTTCGAACAGGTGGCCGTTCGCGCGCAGGGTGTCGATGGCGCGCTGCACGTAGCCGTCGGTGGCCAGGGAGCGTTCGGAGAAGAAGTTGTCGTGCACCACGCCGAAGCCGGCGAGGTCGTCGCGGATGTCGCCCAGGCACCAGCTCAGGCCGGCCTCGAACACGCTGCGGTAGCCGGCGTCGCCCAGCAGCTGCTTGGCGCGCGCGATCAGCGCGTCCACGTGGGTTTCCTTGTCGCCGCCCTGGCCTTCGTCGGCGGGCAGGCCGTCGGTGATCTCGATGGCGCTGCGGCGCAGCGCGTCGCCGGCCCTGGCGCGCAGGCCGCGGGCGATGTCCACCACGTAGTCGCCCTTGTAGCCGTTGTCAGGGAAGCGCACGTTCACGCCGCCCAGCTCGTGGTAGCGCAGCCACACCGACACCGCCAGGATGTCCATCTGCCGGCCGGCGTCGTTGACGTAGTACTCGCGCTGCACGGTGTGGCCGGCGGCGTCGAGCAGGTTGGCGACGCTGGCGCCGTAGGCGGCGCCGCGGCCGTGGCCCACGTGCAGCGGGCCGTTGGGGTTGGCCGAGACGAACTCCACCGTGACCGAGCCGCGGCTTCCGGCCGGCACGCGGCCGTAGTCCTTGCCCAGTTCGAACACGCGCCGGACGGTGCCCAGGCGGCAGCCGCGGGCCAGGGTGAAGTTGATGAAGCCCGGGCCGGCCACGCTGACCTTCTCCACGTGCTGGGAGGCGGGCAGGGTGTTGACCAGCAGCTCGGCCAGTTCGCGCGGCTTCATGCCGGCCGGCTTGGCCAGCAGCAGGGCGATGTTGCTGGCGTAGTCGCCGTGCTCACGCGATTTGGTGCGCTCGACCACGAAGTCGGGCGTGGCCAGGGCCTGGTCGAGGCGGCCGTGCCGCCTCAGGTCCAGCAGGGACTGGGCCACCAGCTCGCGAAGATGCTCTTTCACCGGGTCGTATTCCGCTTGGGGGAACTTTCTATTCTAGCGCGGACCGGGCGCCCCGGCCTGTCATGGGCCTGTCACCGGCCCTGCGCAGACTGTCCGCGACACGTCCAGACAGCGTGTTCCTCTCCTTGGTTCGGCCTGACGCAAGACTCGGGGCCGGGGCACTGGCCGACCCTCCCCGGGGCCGGCCATTTTTTTGCCCGGGCACCGGGGCCAGAGGCGGTCCTCGCACCGGGGGAGATGTCCGGGCGGCTTGCCGGCGCGGGCCGGGTCAGCGGGCCAGGTCGGCGCAGATGGCCTCGAAGGCGTCCAGCACGGCCTGGCCCGAGGCGGGTGGCCGATCCGGGAAGCGCGCCAGCAGGGCGGCGCTGGCTTCGCGCACCGCCGGGCCGTTGGCGGCCTTGGTGGGACCGAACACGCGGTCGCCCTCGCGCGAACTGAAGCGGTGCAGCTCGAAGAAATAGTTGAGCTGGCCGCGGCTCAGGAAGCCCAGGCAGGCCGGGCCGCCGGCGGCATCGGCGGGCGATCGGCCCGCGCGACGTTCGCGCTCGCGGCAAAGGCGCAGGGCGCTCTGGGCCAGCAGCGGGAAGGCTTCACCCACGTTGGCCGTGTCCAGGTCGGAGGCGAGGCGGCCCAGGCGTTCGCCGCGGCGGGTGGCGGGGTCGGTCGCCCACTGCGGACGCTCGCCGTCCAGCCACAGGCCCAGGCCCCGGGCCAGGGAGCCGCCGGCCACGCTGGCCATGGCTTCGCCCTCGGGATGCGGCAGCGGCCGCGGGTCGAAGGTGCTGCCGGCGATCATCAGCTCCAGCGCCACGTACTGGTCGCGGTCTGGCCCGCGCTGGAAGCCGCAGGCGTCCAGGATGCGGAACGTTTCGGCAATGCTGGCGGCTTCATTGCCGCCCACCGGACCGTGCACGTCGCGGGGTTCGCGCTGGCGCAGGTCGTGGCAGGCGGCGAACACCAGCAGCGCCAGCCAGTCGCTGGCCGGCAGGCCGTCTTCGCCCAGGCTGTCGAGCACGCGGGCCAACCGGCGCTCGGCCAGCTCCATCACGTGGTCTTCGTTGTGGTAGTCGTGCGGATCGTCGCCGAAGCCGCCGTGGCGCAGGCCAAGGCGAGCCACGCCGAGCAGCGCCGCATCGGCGTGGCGCGGGTCGCCGGCGCCGCGGGTGATGCGTGCCGCCACCGCTTCGATGCGCGGCGCCAGGTCCGGTCGGTGCCGGTCCAGCAGCCGGCGGGCGGCCGCGGCGTCCGGCAGCGCCCGCTCCACCGCGTCTTCGGCGAACAAGGTGGAATAACCGAGGATCACGGCGGCTCCTGGCTGCGGCGGACGGCCGCCCGGCCCGAGTATACGCAGCGGTGGGCGGGGGTCCGCCAGCCTTGCCGGGCAGTTCATACGGCGCCCAGCCGGGCCATCGAGCAGGGCGCGCCGTCGCCGATGATGAAGTGGTCGAGCAGCCGCACCTCAACCAGGGCCAGGGCCTGCTTGAGCCGGGCGGTGACGGCGCGGTCGGCGGCGCTGGGCTCGGCGCTGCCGCTGGGGTGGTTGTGGCCCAGGATGACGGCCGCGGCGTGGTGGGCCAGGCAGCGCTGCACCACTTCGCGCGGGTGCACCTCGGCGCCGTCGAGCGTGCCGCGGAACAGCTCCTCGAAGGCGATCACCCGATGCCGCGTGTCCAGGAACAGGCAGGCGAACACTTCATAGGGCAGGGCGCGCAGGCGCCGCGACAGGTATTCGCCGGCGCGGCCGGGCTCGGTCAGGGCCTCGCCGCGCGACAGGCCCTGCGCCAGGTGCCGCGTGCCCAGCTCCAGCGCGCCGGCCAGGGCGCAGGCCCGGGCCGGGCCCAGCCCCGCCATGCGGGCCAGCTGGGTGGGCGGCAGGTCGAGCAGGGCGCGCAGGTTGCCGGCCTGGCCCAGCAACCGCCGGCCCAGGTCCACCGCGCTGAGACCGGCCGTGCCCGAGCCCAGGAACACCGCCAGCAGTTCGGCGTCCGAAAGCCGCGCCGCGCCGTGCGCGAGCAGTTTCTCGCGCGGTCTTTCGCCCTCGGGCCAGTCATGGATGTGCATGGCGCCAGCATCGCCCGGCGCCGCCGGCCGCGGCATCGGAGCCGACGTTGCCATCGGGTAAGCTAGCCGCGTTCACACGGGTAGGGGAAAGCGCACGTGCTGCCATTGCAAGGACAACGCATCCTGCTGGGCGTCAGCGGCGGCATCGCGGCCTACAAGGCGGCCGAGCTGCTGCGCCGCCTGCAGGACGCCGGTGCCCAGGTGCGCGTGGTGATGACCGCATCGGCGCTGCACTTCGTCGGCCCCACCACGTTCCAGGCCCTGTCGGGCCACCCCGTGCGCAGCTCGCTGTGGGACGAAGCCGCCGAGGCGGCCATGGGCCACATCGAGCTGGCGCGCTGGGCCACCCGCATCCTGATCGCCCCGTGCACGGCCAACACGATGGCGCGCCTGGCCCAGGGCCGGGCCAACGACCTGCTCAGCACGCTCTGCCTGGCCAGTGAAGCGCCGCTCACGATCGCGCCGGCGATGAACCGCGTGATGTGGGCCCACCCCGCCACCCGGGCCAACCTGGCCACGCTGGTGTCGCGCGGCGTGGACGTGCTCGGCCCGGCCGAAGGCGACCAGGCCTGCGGCGAAGTGGGTGCCGGCCGGCTGCTCGAACCCGACGCCATCGTGGCCGCGCTGTCCGAGTCCGCGCTGCCGCCGCGGCTGGCCGGCAAGCGCGTGCTGGTCAGCGCCGGGCCCACGTTCGAAGACATCGACCCGGTGCGGTTCATAGGCAACCGCAGCTCGGGGAAAATGGGCTTCGCCGTGGCCGCCGCCGCCCGTGCGATGGGTGCGCAGGTCACGCTGGTGGCCGGCCCGGTGGCTCTGCCCACGCCCGCCGGCGTGCGCCGCATCGACGTGCGCCGCGCCGCGCAGATGCGCGAGGCGGTGCTGGCCGAATTGCCCCACCACGACGTCTACCTGGGCGCGGCCGCCGTGGCCGACTACACCCCGGCCGAAACCCTGCCGCAGAAAATCAAGAAATCCGGCGAAACCCTCACCCTCGTGCTCGAGCGCACCGCCGACATCCTGGCCGACGTGGCCGCGCACCCGCAGCGCCCGGGCCTGGTGGTCGGCTTCGCCGCCGAAACCCAGGACATGGAGGCCTATGCGCGCGACAAGCTGCACCGCAAGGGCCTGGACCTGATCGCCGCCAACGACGTCGGCCGCGCCGGGCAGGGCTTCGAGTGCGACGACAACGCGCTGTCGGTGTTCTGGCGCGAGGGCCGGCACGACATCGCCCACGGCCCCAAGACGCGGGTGGCGCGCGACCTGATGCGGCTGGTGGCCGACCGGCTGGAGTCCGCGCCATGAACCACGAGATCGAGTTCAAGCGGCTCGACCCGCGCCTGGGCGCCGAATTCCCGCTGCCCGAATACGCCACCGCCCATTCGGCGGGCCTGGACCTGCGCGCCATGCTCGACCAGCCCATCGAACTGGCGCCCGGCGACGCGCAGCTGGTGCCCACCGGCCTGGCGATCCACATCGGCAACCCCGGCCTGTGCGCGGTCATCCTTCCGCGCTCGGGGCTGGGGCACAAGCAGGGCCTGGTGATGGGCAACCTGGTGGGCCTGATCGACGCCGACTACCAGGGTCCGCTGATGGTGAGCCTCTGGAATCGCGGGCGGTTTCCCATCACCATCACGCCGGGGGATCGCGTCGCGCAGCTGGTGTTCCTGCCCGTGGCGAGGGCCGTGTTCCGGCAGGTGGATGAATTCGAACGCAGCGCGCGCGGCGAAGGTGGCTTCGGCCACACCGGCGTACGCTGAACGGGACGGCCTCGGCCGGGCCCGTCACCAGGGGGAAGAATGAAACTCAATGCGGTGGATCTGAAGCAGCTGCTGGGCAAGGGCAGCCTGTTCATGCTGGCCGGCATCGTCGTCCTGCTGGGCGCGGCGTGGTTTGGCTGGCAGGGCTGGCAGTCGGGCGCCGGCGAGGACCTGGGCCTGGAGGTCGAGCGCGCGCGCCTGGACGTGGCCGGCAAGGTCGGCGAACAGGCGCACCAGGCGGTGGAGCAGCTGGAATCGGCGCGTTCGCGCATCGCCCTGGCCACCGCGCTCAAGCGCAAGGACGACGCGGCCGCGCGTGACGTGGTCGCGCAGGCGCTGCCCGGCGCCGAAGCCATCGAATGGCACGAGCCGGGCTTGAACGACGCCTACGCCAATGCCGAGGCGTTCGGCTACGGCAAGCTGGGCGTGCTGGAAATGGCGCTGCAGCAGAACAGCACCCAGGCCGCGGTGGTGCGCGACGGCGGCGGCCCGCGCCTGGCGCTGGCCGCCCCGGTGGTGGATGACGGCCGCGTGCTGACCCTGGTGTACGTGCGCCTTCCGGTGGAAACGGTCACCGCGCCCGTGCAGTCGGCGGCGGTGCCCGGCGGCTACCTGGCGCTGCGCCAGGGCCGCCACACCATCAGCCAGGTCGGCGACACCGGCCTGGCCGGCATGGCCGAACCCGGCGCCGTGAAGATTCCCGGCACCGGGCTGCGCGTGGTCGCCACCGTGCCGGCGGTGGATACCGGCCTGGGCATGGTGTCCTACTACCTGTTCGCGGCGCTGTGCCTGGTGGTGGGCGCCGCGCTGCTGGCCATGCCCTACCTCAAGGGCCTGCGCCTGGAGCGCCGGCCGGCCGAAGACCGCGTCGCGCCCGAAGAACCGACCATGGCCGAACTGCAGGCGCGCGGCGAGATGGCGCCGCCGGCTCCTGCGCCGGCTGCCGCCGCCGTGGCCCCGTCGGCGCCGCCCGCGCCCACCGCCCAGCGGGCCTCGCTCGAGCGCAGCATCTTCCGCGCGTATGACATCCGCGGCATCGTGGGCAAGACGCTGGACGCCGAAACTGCAAGGCTTATCGGCCAGGCCATCGGCACCGTGATGCACCACAAGGACGCGCGCACCGTGGTGGTGGGCCGCGACGGCCGCCTGTCGTCGCCGCAGATGTCCGACGCGCTCATCCAGGGCCTGCGCCAGGCCGGCTGCGAAGTGATCGACATCGGCGAGGCGCCCACGCCCGTGGTCTATTTCGGCGCCTACCAGCTGCGCGCCGGCTCCTGCGTATCGGTCACCGGCAGCCACAACCCGCCCGACTACAACGGCTTCAAGATCGTCATCGAGGGCGAGACCCTGTCGGGCAACGCCATCATCGACCTGTACGAGCGCATCGCCGAGAACCGCCTGCACCTGGCCGACACGCCGGGCCTGGTGAGCCGCCGCGACATCACCGAGGACTACATCAGCCGCATTTCCGGCGACATCCAGATCGAGCGCAAGCTCAAGGTGGTGGTGGACTGCGGCAGCGGCATCGCCGGCCTGATCGCCCCGCGCCTGATGGAAGCCATCGGCGCCGACGTGGAGCCGCTGTTCTGCGAAGTGGACGGCACCTTCCCGCACCACCATCCCGACCCCAGCGACCCGGCGAACCTGCAGGACCTGGTGAACGTGGTCAAGCGCGTGGACGCCGACATCGGCCTGGCCTTCGACGGCGACGGCGACCGCCTGGGCGTGGTCACCAAGTCGGGCGAGATGATCTATCCCGACCGCCTGCTGATGCTGTTCGCGGCCGACGTGCTCGAGCGCAACCCGGGCGCCTGCATCATCTACGACGTCAAGTGCACCGGCCACCTGGCCATGCACATCCTGCGCCACGGCGGCAGCCCGCTGATGTGGAAGACCGGGCATTCGCTGATCAAGGCCAAGATGCGCGAAACCGAAGCCGAGCTGGCCGGCGAGATGAGCGGCCACTTCTTCTTCCGCGAGCGCTGGTATGGCTTCGACGACGGCCTCTATGCCGCCGCGCGCCTGCTCGAGATCCTGTCCACGCGCCCCGAGACGCCGCAGGAAGTGTTCGACACCCTGCCCAAGGGCGTGTCCACGCCCGAGCTCAAGATCCAGGTGGAGGAAGGCGAGCAGTACGCCTTCATCGACAAGTTCCTGGGCATGGCGAAGTTCGAGGGTGCGCGCATCGCCACCATTGACGGCCTGCGCGCCGACTGGCCGGACGGCTGGGGCCTGGTGCGGGCGTCCAACACCACGCCGGTGCTGGTGCTGCGCTTCGACGCCAAGGACACCGAGGCGCTCGAGCGCATCAAGGGCGTGTTCCGCGAGCAGCTGCTCGCGGTGAAGCCGGGGATGGACCTGCCGTTCTGATCAGCCGGCGGGCGGCGCCTGGTCGGCGGGCGCCGGCGCAGGCGCGGCGGTGGGCGCCGCGCCGGACGCTTCGCCCTTCATTTCCCGGAACCGCTCGACCAGGCGCACCAGCTCCTTGTCCAGGTCCACCAGTTCACCCTGCTTGAGCACCAGCATCTGCTGCTGCTTGGCCATTTCCGTGTGCAGTTCGCGGATGCTGCCGGCCTGCTTGGGGTTCACCGGGTTGCCGGCCAGCTCGGCTTCCGAGGCGTCGGCCAGCAGGCTGGCCAGGCTGGCGCGCTGGCTGCCGATGCCGGCCTCGATGGCGTCCAGGGTCTGCTGCAGCAGTTCGGTGCGGATCTTGAAGGAGCGCTTGAGTTCGTCCTCGTTCTGGAACGAGGCGATCATGGCTTCCTCGGTCTGCCTGACGCGCTCGGCCTCCTTGCTGGCGGTGGCCAGGGCGGCGTCCTGCGCCTCCTTGGCGGCGCGCTCTTCCGGCGTCAGCGCGCGCTCCACGCTGCCGGTGGCCATGCCGCTGCTGGAGTTGATCTCGGTGCGGGCCTGGTCCACCGCCTCGGGCGGCAGCGCGTCGCTGTATTGGATCTTGCCGTCCTTGTCGACCCAGCGGTAAAGCTTCTTGGCCTTTTCCTGCGCGCCGGCGGCGCCGGTGGCAAGCACGGCGGCCATCACGGCCAGGCTGAGCATCTTGCGGACCATCACGTGCCTCCGGTCATTCGGGCTGGCTGCCATAACGGGCACGATACGCCACCAGCGCGGGCTTGTGCACCGCGATGTCGGGCCGTTCGTCGGCGTGCGCCAGCAGGTCGTCCAGCCCGGCGATGGCGTGCACGGGCAGGCCGAACTCGGCGCTGACTTCCTGCGCGGCCGAGCGCTGGCCGGTCTGGCCGCGCTCCTGGCGGTCGAGCGCGATCAGCACGCCGCAGGGCTCGCCGCCGGCGTTGCGGATGGTCTGGATGGACTCGCGGATGGCGGTGCCGGCGGTGATCACGTCGTCCACGATCAGCACGCGGCCGCGCACCGGCGCACCGATCAGCGTTCCGCCCTCGCCGTGGGCCTTGGCCTCCTTGCGGTTGAAGGCGACGGGCAGGTCGCGGCCGCGGCGGGCCAGGGCCACGGCCAGCGCGGTGGCCAGCGGGATGCCCTTGTAGGCCGGCCCGAACAGCATGTCGAAGCCCAGCCCGGACTGCTCCAGCGCATCGGCGTAGCACTCGCCCAGCGTGGCCAGCGCCGCGCCCGAATCGAACAGCCCGGCGTTGAAGAAGTAGGGGCTGGTGCGGCCCGACTTGAGGCTGAATTCGCCGAAGCGCAGCACGTTGCGCTCCAGCGCGAGGTCGATGAAGCGGCTCTGGTGGGGTTTCAAGGTCGGGTTCCGCGTTCGAAAGCACGATTGTGCAACAGCGGCCGCCCCGTTGGCAGCGGCGTTCGGCGGCCGGTTTGGGCTACCCTTTGCCATCCCCGCCCCCGGCCCCGCGTCCCTCGTGAAAATCATCAGCTTCAACGCCAACGGCCTGCGCTCGGCCGCCAGCAAGGGTTTCTTCGACTGGCTGCCCGGCCAGCACGCCGACATCGTCTGCATCCAGGAAACCAAGGCCCAGGAGCACCAGCTGCGGGTCGAGGCGCTGCTGCCGGCCGGCTACACGGCGTACTTCCGCGACGCCACCACCAAGAAGGGCTACAGCGGCGTGGGCATCTACACCCGTCGCGAACCCGATGAAGTGCGCACGGCGCTGGGCTGGGAATCCTTCGACGAAGAGGGCCGCTACATCGAGGCGCGCTACGGCAACCTGAGCGTGGTGTCGCTGTATTTCCCGTCCGGCTCGTCCGGCGACGAGCGCCAGCAGTTCAAGTTCCGCTGCATGGAGTGGTTCACGCCCATCCTGGACCAGTGGCTGGCCAGCGGCCGCGACTATGTGATCTGCGGCGACTGGAACATCGTGCACACCCGCATGGACATCAAGAACTGGACTTCGAACCTGAAGAACTCCGGCTGCCTGCCCGAGGAGCGCGCCTGGCTGGACCTGCTGTTCCAGCAGCGCGGCTGGGTGGACAGCTACCGGCACCTCAGGCCCGAGGGCCAGGACTACACGTGGTGGAGCCAGCGCGGCGCCGCGCGCGCCAAGGACGTGGGCTGGCGCATTGACTACCAGGTGGTGTCGCCGTCGCTGCGCGATCGCCTGAAGGCGTGTTCGATCCACCCCGAGCCGCGCTTCTCCGACCATGCGCCCTTCGCGGTGGAGTACGCATGACCGCGGCCGCGTCCTGGCGCGACCGAGTACCCGCCAGCCTGCGCCCCTACGTGGAGCGCGAGCCGCTGGCGGCGCTGATGCTGGGCCTGTCGTCGGGCTTCCCGTACGCGATGATCGGCGCCACGCTCACCACGCGCCTGGCGCAGGACGGCATCGACAAGAAGAGCGTCACGGCGTTCTCGCTGGCCTTCCTGGTCTACAACTTCAAGTTCCTGTGGGCGCCGCTGGTGGACGGCTTCCGCATCCCGCTGCTGGGCCGGCTGGGCCAGCGGGTGTCGTGGCTGCTGCTGGCGGGCACGCTGGTGATGCTGGCCGTGGGCTGGCTGGGCATGCTCGACCCCAGCGACGACCTGATGCGGGTGGCGATGGCGGCCGTGGCCGTGGGCGCCGCCGGCGCCACCTACGACATCGTCATTGACGCCTACCGCATCGAGACGCTGCGGCCCGAACAGCTGGGCGTGGGCTCGGGCATGTCGCAGTACGGCTGGCGCATCGGTTCGGTGGCGGCGGGGTCGCTGGCGCTGTACGTGGCCACGCGGGGCGACTGGGCCACGGCCTACCTGCTGTGCGCGGCGTTCGCGCTGCCGGCCATGCTCACGGGCCTGGTGATGGGCGAGCCGGTGCGGCACGTGGTGGTGGCCAAGTACCGTGGCTGGCGACAGGCATGGCAGTCGGTCGTCGGCCCGCTGGGCGAGTTCTTCCTGCGCCGCGGCGCACTGCTGGTGCTGTTGTTCGTGCTGCTGCACAAGGTGGGCGACACGCTGGCCAACCTCACCGTCCGGCTGCTGCTCAACGACCTGGGGTTCAGCAACGACGAAATCGCCACCTGGGACGTGGGCGTGGGCTTCTTTGCCTACCTGGCCGGCATCTTCGTCGGCGGCATGCTGTACGCCGGCATCGGCATGAAGCGCTCGGTGCTGGTGGCGCTGGTGCTGATGGCCGCATCCAACCTGAGTTTCGCGTGGCTGGCGTCGGTGGGCCACTCCAACGGCCTGTTGGCCTTCACCATCGGTTTCGAGAACTTCGCCAGCGGCATCGGTGGCGTCGTGGTGGTGGCCTACCTGTCCGCGCTGTGCAACCTGGCCTTCACCGCCACCCAGTTCGCGCTGCTGTCGGCGGCGGCCAGCATCGTCGGCCGGCTGCTGACGGGCACCACGGCCGGCGCGCTCATCGAGTCGCTGGGCTACGTGAATTTCTACGTGCTCACCACTCTGGCGGCGCTCCCGGGCGTGCTGCTGTACCTGTTCATGCTGCGTGCGGGTCTGGTAGACCAGTCTCTTGGCGACGCGGGCTACGCCGAGCCGCCCAAGTAATCCCCGCCCATAAACCCTTGCAGTCGGCGCAACTGGCCGTATGCTGGAACCCCCCCGAGGATCGAGGCCATGGCCGACTTCCTGCTGCGCGACATTGATGAGCGGGTAGCCGAGCGCATCAAGGAGATGGCTCGCCAGAAGGGCTGGCCGCTCAATGACGTGATGCTGCTGCTGCTCAAGCAGGCCCTGGGCATCATCGAACCCGAGCCTGCCCCGGTGCCCGGCGACATCGCGCGCCTCACCGGCGCCTGGAACGACGACGAAGCCCGCGCCTTCCAGGAAGCCATGTCCGCCATGAGCAGCCTGCCCGACGACGCGCCGGCCTACCTGTCGGAAGAAGCCCGCCGCAAGAAGGAATCCGGCGGCTGATCAGCCGTGGTGGATGGCGCCCAGCACGCGCGGGCCGCGCGCGCCGGTCACGCTGGGCAGGTTGCCCGGCCGTCCTGCCAGCGTTTCGCGCGCCAGCCAGGCAAAGCCGGCAGCCTCGATGAAATCCGGGTCCAGCCCGATGGAGGCCGTGCTGGCCACCGCCACGCCCGGCAGGCGGGCCGCCAGTCGCTCCATCAGCAGCGGGTTGTGCACGCCGCCGCCGCACACCAGCAGCCGGCCCGTGCCGGGCAGCGTCGCGCGCAGGGCATCGGCCACGGTGGCGGCGCTGAGCTCGCACAGCGTGGCCTGCACGTCGGCCGGCGCCGGTGCGGCGGTTTCCAGCCGGGCCTGCAGCCAGGCGAGCTGGAACTGGTCCCGGCCGGTGCTCTTGGGCGGCGGCAGGGCGAACCAGGGCTCGGCCAGCAGGCGCGCCAGCAGCGCCTCGTCCACGCGGCCCTCGCGGGCGAAGGCGGCGTCCCGGTCGTAATGCAGGCCGCGATGGCGCAGGCACCACGCGTCCATCAGGCCGTTGGCCGGGCCGGTGTCGAAGCCGCGCACGTCGCCGTGGCGCGGCAGCAGCGTGAGGTTGGCGATGCCGCCCAGGTTGAGAATGGCGCGGTCTTCGTCCGGCGAACGCATCACCGCGGCGTGGAAGGCCGGCATCAGCGGTGCGCCCTGGCCGCCGGCGGCGACGTCGCGCCGGCGGAAATCGGCCACGGTGGTGAGGCCGGTGGCTTCGGCGATCACGTTCGCGTCGCCCAGCTGCTGGCTGAAAGGCGTGGGCCCGCGCGGGTCGTGGCGCAGCGTCTGGCCGTGCGAGCCGATCGCGACCACCTGCGACGCGGCGATGCCGCTGTCGGCCAGCGCGTCCAGCGCCGCGCGCGCGAAGGCCTGGCCCAGCCGCGTGTCCAGCCGCGCCACGTCGTCGAGCGAGGTTTCGGCGTCGGCCTGCGAGCGGCGCAGCACGTCCTGCGCCAACGCGGCATCCAGCGCATAGGTGCGCCCGAACACCAGCCGCGGCGCCGGATCGAACGCCACCAGAGCGGCATCAATGCCGTCCACGCTGGTGCCCGAGATCAGGCCAAGAAAAAGCCCGCCGTCAACGGCGGGCTGGAGAGGTGACTGCGGCATCGGCTCAGCGCGCGGCGAGGCGCACGCCCTCCACGCGCTTGAGCTGGGCCATGGCCGGCGCGGTGGCGGCGCGGAACTGCGCCAGCGCGGTCCCCGTCAGCGGCTCGGGCTTGGGCATGGTCACCGTGAGCGGGTCGCGGTGAACGCCGTTGATGCGGAATTCGTAGTGCAGGTGCGGGCCGCTGGCCAGGCCGGTCATGCCCACGTAGCCGATCACCGCGCCCTGCGACACGCGCTGCCCGGTCTTGAACTTGCCGAAGCGCGACATGTGGCCGTACAGCGTGCTGTACCCGCGGCCGTGGTCGAGCACGACCGTGCGGCCGTAGCCGTTCTGCCAGCCCACGAAGCTCACGCGCGCCTCGCCCGCCGCCATGATCGGCGTGCCGGTGCCCGCGGCGTAGTCCACGCCCTTGTGCGCGCGCACCGTGCCCAGCACCGGGTGCCGGCGGTTGGGGTTGAAGCGCGAGCTGATGCGGGCGAACTCGATCGGCATGCGCATGAAGCTCTTCTTCAGCGGCCGGCCGGTGAGGTCGAAATATTCTTCCTTGCCGTTGCGCTCGTAGCGCAGCGCCGTGTACTCCTTGCCGCGGTTGACGAAGCTGGCGGCCACCACGCCGCCGCTGCGCAGGCGCTCGCCGTCGCGCCACAGCTCTTCGTACACCACCTGGAAACGGTCGCCGTCGCGCAGGTCCTGGGTGAAGTCGATGTCGTAGGAGAACGCGTTGGCCATCTGGTTGATGGCGGCGTTGCTCAGGCCGGCCTTGGCGCCGGCGGCGTACAGCGAACTGGTGATTTCGCCGCTGGCCACCATGACGCGGCGTTCGATCGGCCGCTCGATGATCTTCTCGCGGATCTTGCCGTCGGCCACGTGCAGCTCGACGGTGCTGGCTTCGTCACGCTCGAAGCGCAGGCCGCGCAGCTCACCGGCCTGGCCGATGTCGAAGGCGATCTCGGCGCCAGCGCGCAGCCGCGACAGGGCGCGCGCGCTCGGCAGCTCCAGCAGCTGGTGCATGACGGACGCGGGCACGCCCATCTGTTCGAACAGGGCGCCCAGGGTCTGGCCGCTCTGCACCTGCACGACCTGCCAGGCACTGCCGGCCGCCGCCGAAGCGGCCTTGCCGGCCAGGGGCGGCAGGGGCAGGCTGAAGGTGGTGCGGGTGGCCGCGTCGTCCTGCCCGCGCATGGCGTTGGCGAAGCCGGGAACGATGGTGATCACGAGTGCGCCGAGGGATGCGCACAGGCCTGCGAGCACCCAATGTTCACGGGACCAGCGGGCGAGGGGGGATGGATTCTGGTGCGGCAAGGGTGTGTCCCCGCTCTGGTCGTTGTCTCGCGGTACGATAACCAGCGCGAAATACCCACGTCAAACCCTTGTCGCATCTGGCTTTTTTGTTCGTCGCGGATTAACTTTCTATTAACTTCAAGTTAACGCCTCCGGCCGATTCCGGCCTTGGCCCTGAACCCGGACCCACCCCCATTCATGTCTGACCTCAAGCAAGCCCTCGACATCATCGGCCGCGGCGCCGAGGAGATCCTCAAGCCCGACGAGCTGGCCGCCCGGCTGGCGCTCGGCCGCCCGCTGCGGATCAAGGCGGGCTTCGACCCGACCGCGCCCGACCTGCATATCGGCCACACGGTGCTGCTCAACAAGATGCGGCAGTTCCAGGACCTCGGGCACCAGGTCATCTTCCTCATCGGCGACTTCACCGGGATGATCGGCGACCCCACGGGCAAGAACGCCACCCGCAAGCCGCTCACCCGCGAGGACGTGCTGGCCAATGCCCAGACCTATGCCGACCAGGTGTTCAAGGTGCTGGACAAGGAGCGCACCGAGGTCCGGTTCAACTCCGAATGGTTCGGCGCGATGTCGGCGGCGGACATGATCAGGCTCGCGGCGCAGAACACCGTGGCGCGCATGCTCGAGCGCGACGACTTCGCCAAGCGCTATGCCGGCCAGCTGCCGATCGCCATCCACGAATTCCTGTATCCGCTGGTGCAGGGCTACGACTCGGTGGCGCTCAAGGCCGACGTCGAGCTGGGCGGCACCGACCAGAAGTTCAACCTGCTGATGGGCCGCGGCCTGCAGGAACACCACGGCCAGCCGCCGCAGGTCGTGCTCACCATGCCGCTGCTGGAAGGCCTGGACGGCGTCAACAAGATGTCCAAGTCGCTGGGCAACTACATCGGCATCAACGAGCCGGCCATCGACATCGTCACCAAGACCCTCAAGATCGGCGACGAGTTGATGTGGCGTTGGTTCGAGCTGCTGAGCTTCGACGTGTCGCTGGCCGGCCTGGCGCGCATGAAGCAGGACGTGGCCGCGGGCCAGCTCAATCCGCGCGACGCCAAGCTGCAGCTGGCGCGCGAACTCGCGGCGCGCTTCCACGGCGCGGCTGCGGCCGAGAACGCCGTCGCAGGCTGGCACGCCGTGGTGCGCGGCGAAGGCGACACCAGCCTGCTGCCGCTGGCCGACATCGCCGTTCCGGCCGAAGGGCTGCGGATTGCGGCGCTGCTGGTCGCGGCGGGCCTGGCCCCCAGCAACTCCGAGGCGTCTCGCAAGCTCAAGGAGCGGGCGGTGAAGGTGGATGCCGAGGTCTTCGAGGACCCGCAGCGGGTCTTCACGGCCGGATTTGAGGGTGTGCTGCAGGTCGGAAAGCGCAGTTTCGCCCGCGTGCGCCTCGTGCAGGCCTGAGTTTTTCAGGCGAAAACGCAAATCGCTTGCAATGCTTGTTGCACCGCAGCTAGAGTTCGCCCCCCGCTAGTCCCGGCCCCGGCCGGACCGACCGGCGGGGAGGTTCGAAAAAGGGCGAAACGCGGTATTGACGTCCATCGAAACTGCTCTATAATGTGCGGCTCCCTTGAGCGAAA